>NZ_CP092969.1 GCF_027571405.1 Methylocystis parvus OBBP | reverse complement strand
GCCGGAAAGGGTCTCACCAAATCAAAGCTGCGGAGTTTTTCAAAGTTTCGCACTCTAAGCGCGTCTTTGCGCATTAATGCCGATTCTGCCGGGAGGCGCAACGTTTTTAGTACTAACAAGACGTTAACGGCTTCGCGATTCGTCTTGCCGCAATAGATGCAGCGCCGGATCGCGCCGGCGCAGTAAATTCTAGGCGCGCCGCCCACCTAACTGGCGGGCACGGGGTCGTTAGCCGCGGCTAACTTTTTCTGCTTTTCTCGTTCGGATCAGAAATTTTTAGGCGCGTTAGCCGCGGCTAACTCCGACTCGGATCACAGTCCTCATGGACGCGGCCCTCGCATAGACTTTGCGCCAACGCCCTCACGTCCGAAAGCGCCATTCAGTCGTCGTCGGACTTTGGCCTCTCGGCCTAGCTGCCCTCCTTGGCGAACCGCCACACCGGGATCCCCATCTTGCGGGCCTTGTCGGCGAGGTTCTCGACGATCCCCGATCCCGGGAAGACGATGACCCCGATGGGCAGCGCCTCGAGTATCGCGTCGTTGCGCTTGAAGGGCGCGGCGTTCTTGTGTCGCGTCCACTCCGGTTTGAAGGCAACCTGGGGAACTTTGCGATTGTCCGCCCAACAGGCGGCGATGCGCTCTGCGCCCTTCGGACCCGCGCCGTGGAGGAGAACCATGTCCGGGTGCTTCGAGTGCACCTTGTCGAGCGTATCCCAGATTCGTTGATGATCGTTGCAATCCACACCGCCGGCGAACGCGATGCGAGGGCCGAGTGGCAGAAGCACCTGCGTCTCGACGAGCTTTTTGGCGTTTAGGAAGTCCCGGCTGTCGATCATCGCCGCCGTCAGGGCGCGGTGATTAACCTGCGATCCCGAGCGCGGACGCCAAGAGGAACCGGTCTCGGTCGCGTAAAGCTCCGCGAGATGGTCGCGAAAGAATTCGAAGGCGTTGCGTCGTTCGGTGAGTGTGAGCCCTTGCGCGATCAGCCGCTCAAGTTCGACTGAGCGGATTTCGGAGCCGTCCTGTTCGGCCTGCGAACGCCGTTGCGCGGTTTCGTTGTCGTCGAGTTCGCGGTCGATACGCTGCGCCTTGCGATGAAAGAGATTGACGAAGGACCACAGGAGGTCGGGGAGATCGGCTTCGAGACGGGTGTCGAGAAAGAGGTTCGATAGGGCTTCGACGGCGGACTCGAGCGCAAGGGACGCGGTGGCAGAGGAGGGCAGAGGGCGCGGATCAGGTTCGTCGTCCAGGGGGCGATAGCCATGCGAAGCCAGTTCGTCCAGAAGATGCGAAGAAGGAGATGAAGCGTCGTGGTCGGGAGCAATGCTCTCAAAGGACTTAGAGGCGAATTCATCGTTCATGTCGGAAGTCTTTCGCTTGAGGCCGCGCCGATCGCGGCCTGACGGCGATCTTGAGCCGCGGGCGGTTCGCGCCGCACCCAGAGGGTCGAAGCAAAGCGAAGAACGCTACCCGACGACTTCTTTGGGTCGCGAGGAATGCCCGAAGCGCAAGCATAGGGCAGGGGAAAGAAGTCGGCGGGAAGCGTTGCGGCAAGCGAGCCGCTTGTGGCGACATCGCTGCTCTCTCAGGCCGGCGCGCGGCCCTCTCGCGAAAACAGACCGCCGCTTACGATGAGCTCCCCCTCGAGCACCGTCGAGTCCTCATTGCTGCGCTCCGTAAAGCATCTGCATTTTACGCCAGCAGCGCTGAGAGCGTTGGCGGGGCGCCTTCGAAAGCAAACGGATGCAGGAACTGCCTTCGCCATAGCAGGCTTCGATCCACGTCGCTGAGGGCGGCTTCGGCGCAGACCGCCGCCCACCGATCACAGATCGTCGTGATCTGATGCCGCACCATAGCCAATGCCTCCGCCTGCGAAAGCAAAAACGACGGAGCGGCGTCAAGGCACAGGCCAACCCGGCTCAGTCGCTTGCCGCCGGCGATCAGCATCGCCTGGGTGGCTTCGCCCCCGGCGCGCGCCTGGGGGCAGATGTCATAGGCCGGCGTGAGCGCCAGCTTCTCGCCGTCCCAGAAGGCCGAATGATTTCTAGCGTGATCGTCCGTGTTGCCGCACAAGACGTTGAACAGTATGCGGCCGAACAGCTCTCTGAGGGTTTCCCTCGGAGCCACGAAGCGGTGTCGGATGACGGTCGCCAGGTCTTCATAGCTGGCGTAACGGGCCATCATCTCGTCGAGCTCGAGCAGCGTCAAAGCGGAGACCATCGCGCGACGGCACCAACCCTCTCCTGCCTTCTCCCGATCGAAACGCTCGACAAGCAGAACGTCCTTGCCGGCTGTCCGCTGCAAGGTCACCCCCGCCACGTCCAACCCGCTCTCGGCCGCAAGACGCATGGCCACGTATTCAGCTTTGACGACGCTGTAGAGATCGCTTTGCGATGAGAACTTCGCGACGTATTTCCGATCTGCCGACGCGATCATCGCTTTCGGACGGGCGCCGCCAATGGAGCTGCCATGCAACAGCGCCTGATCGAGCTCCGGGGTGAGAGGGATGCCAGCTTCGATGCTCGCGGCGGCGGTCGATAGCTCCTCAAGCGAGGCAGGCGCCGCCTCACGAGCGACGTAGCGGGTGGCGGACGTCTGAAAATCCAGAGCGCCGATCCGGTCGGAACCAGATTCGAGGAGGTAGGTAAGCTCGTCCAGCGAAGCGACATCGATTCCGGGCCCCTTAACGCCGAGCCTCCGATTGAGGATAACGCGCCGGCCCCAAGCATCGGGCGCCGCGTCTCGGATGCAGCTCGGCATCCGCAATCCATTGAGAAGCGGCAGCACGCCGGCTCGCAGCGGCAGTTCGGGTTCATAAAGCGGGATTGCGTTCTTCCTGGCGAGAAAGCTCCGCCCGTAATTGAAGAGCAGCTGATCGCCCGCGGCGGCGAGCCTGCCGGCGACGACCGGTTCAATCGCGCCGGGCAGCCAGACCCAGACGAACGCTTCCTTTGGAGCGGCTTCAGAAGTCATCCTTGGCCTCGACCTTGGAAACGCGCACCGCCTTGGGCAGAAGTGTGAGTATTGCCGTATTGATTCCGATCGCGCTCGTCAGCGCGGCCTGATCGGCGTCGAAGAGGCGCACGCCGACGATAGCCGCGGCCTCGAACACGGCGCCGATCCCGCAGCCCGGATCTCCCTTCTCGATCCTTTGTACGAGACCGCGAGACAGCCCGGCGCGCTCGGCCAGTTCGGTCGTCGTCATCTTCCGTTCGATCCGGGCGCGCCGGATCAGCTGACCCAGCATCACGACGGCGTCGTGGCTGTAGCGGGAATAGGGTCGGGTTATCGGCTTGGCCATCGCTAGCGCCCTATTAATAGACCACCTTTTGCTCAACGCTTTATTTATAGCTCAAAACTCGTTTGCGCAAGCGTGAGGCCCCGGATATGTCCCATAAATGGATCATCTGGATGTAGATGGCCCGTTTCTAGATCACGCCGAAGCCCTCGCAAAACTCGAGACATAGAAGACGCCTCGTTCAACGGCGCGGCGACAACTTGGCGTTCAGCCCCAAATCAGCCGTGCAACCCGGTCGTGCATGCTTTCGCGCGAGGTCATACGCAGCTCGCCGTTAAAATCAGCGCCGAACGAAATGATCGTCGTCGCGTCGATGAGATGATCTTTCATTCGCGCAGACAGTCTTTGCGCAGCGCTTCGACCCGGCTCGTCGTTGTCGGCGGCAATGACAAGCCGTCGTAGACTCGATGGCGGACGCCAAGCGGCAAGATGCGCGGCGGAAAGCGCCGCGACCGTCGGAATGCCGGGAAAAGCGCTGTTGAGCGAGAGGACCGTTTCAATTCCTTCGCCGATGATGGCGAAGTCATCGATGGCGCCGAAACGTACGCCGTTGCCGAGTATGACGCCGAGCGAACGTCGTGGAGAAGCGACGTTCGCCTTGTCGTTACGCGCCAGATCTAGAAAGGTTCGATGAATGCCCCTGATCTCGCCGTTGTTGTCGGTGACGGCGGCGACGAGCGCCGGCAATTTTCGGGGCGGAGATTTGGGGTCGCGATAAAGCAGCGCCCAGTGATAGCGAAGCGGCGCGTCGTGAAGATCGGCGGCGATTTTCCGCGCGCGGAGATAGGCCTCCGCTGGCGTGCCGTCGATCGGGCGCGACGCCGCCCAAATCTCTTGAGCGAGCGCAACGGTGTCGTGTTCGCTCGAATGGCGGTCTCGTCGCTCCGAACTTCTTGCGCGCGGCGCCCCCAAAAAGCGCCGCGCCTCGTCGAGCGTATCGCGAAAGGACGCGAGCCCCTCTCGCGCGCGGATGAGATCAAGAAGGTCGCCATATTCGCCTGTCGCGCCATCAGCCCATTTGCCCCGCGCTCCCTTACCAGAGAGAGGCCCCTTGAGCCGCACATAGAGGCTTCGGCCGGCGTGGTTGTTCACGTCGCCGACGATCCAATAATTGCCGCACCGACGACCGTTCGAAAGATAATGCCTGCAGACGTCCTCGACATGCTCGGCGAGGCCGCTGGACAGAGTCCGAGTGGGGCTTTCCATCACTGCCTCCCACCGTTCTCAAGAATTCACGCGGGTCGCAGGCGCGACGCGGAGCAGCGGATAGAGCGCCAGGAGCTTCTCGATGATCTTTGCAACGTCGTCACCAAGTGGCACGAAGAGCCGCAGCTTCCAGGCGATGATTTCGGAAAGAAGGCCCTGCGCCTTCAATCGGTCGACCATCGTGTCGCTAAAGCCCGTGAGTTCGAGCCGATGCCGGTTCATCACGAGCGAGCGCTTGAGGACCAGCCCCTCAGCGAGCACGAGCCCCGCGCCGTCCTGCATCACCGCGGCAAGGGCCGCTGCTTGCGCAAGCACAGGGGCCCCGGCGCCCGTTGCTTCGAGGAGGACGGCGGCGCTCGCCGGCGAGACGAGCCGGCCGATGATCCGTTCGCCCTCATCGGTCTGCAACCGATAGACTCGTGCCGCTTCGTCGGGGAGCCGGTTCCAGACCGGCAGCAACAGGCCGGTCACGATATGGAACGTGCTCTCGGTCAGTTCCGGAAGGGATGCGACCTCTATCTCCCATGCCCGCCGGAATTCTTCCGAGCTTGCGTCGCGCCAATGCGAGCGCTGTAAGGCATCGACGGCGACCACTTCAGCATGGGTCGGTCGCAGCAGACGAACCCGCGGCTGAACCGAGCCGTCGTCCTGCATCAACGCGGTCGCTGGCAATTTGACGGCCGCGCGGCCCGACTGGTCGTTGATCATCAGTCGCGATTTTTGCGAGGCGGTCGCATAGTCGAGCGCCTCGCCCAGCGTCGTGATCCGCGTCTTGTCCTTGCGCAGGATCGTAAGAAGCTGCGTCTCCGCACCGCTCTTGCCATGCACGGCGATCGTTTGACGGTTCGTGACGACAAGGCTTTCGGCCGCCAGCGTCTCGACGCCGACGTCAAAGACGCCGGCCTGGATCGCGGCCTCGACCTGCGCTTCCATCAGCCCCTCGAACACCTCGAAGAGGAGGTTCTGCAGCGCGATCGGCAGAGCAAGGATGCGGTTGAGGAAGGTCGAGATCGGCGGCAACTCCTCCTTGAGGCTGCCGTCCTGGTCGGTGAGATCGAGGCCCGTCGCTTCCATAAAGCGCGTCAGCGAACAGCCTTCGACCTTGCCGGCATAGACCAGTTGATAGAGCCGGCGCAGCGCCGCGCGGCCGTAGGGCGATTCGAGATTGTCCTCGGGCCGGAACAGGCCCTGGCCGCCGGTCTGGCGCTGGCCCCGCGTGATGGCGCCGAGCGTGTCGAGCCGCCGGGCGATCGTCGAGAGAAAGCGCTTCTCGCCCTTCACATTGGTCGCGACGGGACGGAACAAGGACGGCTGCGCCTGATTTGTGCGGTTGGTGCGCCCAAGGCCCTGGATGGCGTTGTCAGCCTTCCAGCCGGGTTCGAGTAGATAATGGACGCGCAGGCGCTGGTTTTTGGCGCTGCAGTCGGCGTGATAGGACCGCCCCGTGCCGCCGGCGTCGGAAAACACGAGAATGCGCTTCTCGTCATCCATGAAGGCCTGCGTCTCGCCAAGATTGGCCGAGGCCGGCCGGTTCTCGACGCAAAGCCGGTCCGAGCCGTCGGCGTTGTTCTTGCGCACGATCCGCCGCGAGCGGCCGGTGACCTCGGCGACCAGCTCGGTCCCAAAGCGCTGGACGATCTGGTCGAGCGCGCCCTGCACGGCGGGAAGGGCGGCGAGATGCTCGATCAGGCGATCCCGGCGCTCCATGGCCTCGCGCGACTGGATGGGATTGCCGTGCTCGTCGACCACGGGCCGAGAGTGCAGATCGCCATTCTCGTCGGAATAGACCTCATAGAGCTGGGTCGGGAAGGAGTGAGCGAGATAGTCGAGAACATATTCGCGCGGGGTGATGTCGCAGGACAGATCACCCCATTCCGAAGTGGGTATTTCAGCAAGGCGGCGCTCCATCAGCGCTTCGCTGGTCGAGACGATCTGAACGACGGCGGCGTGGCCGGCTTTCAAATCCCGTTCGATCGAGACGATCAGGCTCGGGACCTTCATCGCCGTGATCAGGTGATTGAAGAAGCGCTGTTTATTGGACTCGAAGGCCGAGCGCGCGGCGCTCTTGGCGTTGCGGTTATAGGCCCGGCCGCCTTCGCCGGTGATATTCGCGGCTTCCAGCGCCGCGGTCAGATTGTTATGAATGATCTCGAAGGCGCCGGCGTAGGCGTCATAGATGCGGATCTGCTCCGCCGAAAGCTGGTGCTCCAGCATCTCGACTTCGACTCCAGCGTAGGAGAGGGCGCGCGAGGCATAGAGGCCCAGCGCTTTCAGATCACGCGCCAGCACCTCCAGGGCGGCGATCCCGCCGGCCTCCATCGCCGCGACAAAGTCCTGGCGCGTCGCGAAGGGGATGTCCGTCGAGCCCCACAGCCCGAGACGCGTGGCGTAGGCGAGATTGGCGACGGTCGTCGCCCCGGTAGCCGAGACATAAAGGACCCGGGCGTCGGGCAGGGCGTTTTGCAACCGCAGGCCGGCACGGCCCTGCTGCGAGGCGGTCTTCTCGCCGCGCTCGCCCTTGTCGCCGACCGCGTTGGCGAGGGCGTGCGCCTCGTCGAAGACGATGA
Organism: Methylocystis parvus OBBP; assembly: GCF_027571405.1. GTDB lineage: Bacteria > Pseudomonadota > Alphaproteobacteria > Rhizobiales > Beijerinckiaceae > Methylocystis > Methylocystis parva. Next base: position 241,154 of record NZ_CP092969.1, on the reverse strand, counting down.
CGCCGTCAAAATCCGCTCCCAGCCAGTCGACGATTTGCGTCAGGCGCGCAGCCTTCAACACGCCGTCGCGGCCCTGGCGTTCGTCCGAGCGCAGAGTCGAATAGGTCGTGAACAGAATGCCCTCGGAAAGGCCGATCGACGTGCCCTGCTTGAAGCGGGACTGCGGGACGATCTGCAGCTTCTCCTGGCCGAGCGCCGCCCAGTCCCGCTGCGCGTCTTCGAACAGCTTGTCGGATTTGGAGATCCAGAGCGCTTTGCGCCGACCTTTGAGCCAATTGTCGAGGACGACGCCCGCGACCTGACGACCTTTGCCGGCGCCGGTGCCGTCGCCGAGATAATAACCGCGGCGAAAGCGCACCGCCTTTTCGGCGTCGTCGGGGGCGACGGAGACCGTATCGAAGCTTTCATCGACGAGGAAGGAGCCGACAAGATGGCTGGAATGGGCGTCGCCGGCGGAGATCACGCTCTCGAGCTGCGCGTCGGAGAGAAGCCCTGACGCGATGACGCTTTTGGGGAGATGCGGCCGATAGGAGGGCTTTGGCGGCGCGACTGACGCCATGGCGGCGGATTGCACGAGCGTCGTCGGATGTGGGTTAGCGCCATGAATCGCGATCGACTGCACGGCATAGGGCTCATAGAGGCCGGCGCTGAGCGCGCCGCCCTCGGGCGCTTTCCATTGGCGAAGCTCATAGGCGAGCTCGACGATCTCGACCGGCGAAGCGGAGCGCGGGGCATGGACCGGAGCAACGTCCGCGTAGTTGCGCGGGGCAGGGCGCGGCGGCTCCGTGAACGCGAGAAGCGGGGCCGCGCGGCGTGTTGTAAAGATTGGCGCGATCGAATCGGCGATCGCGCCGACTCCTCCGAGGACCGATGTATCGCCATGGACCGGCGCGTCCGCAGCGAAGGGTGCGCGCGGCGGAACTTCCCGCTGCACGAGCGCGAGCAGCTCGGGAAGGCCCGCGATCGGACCAAATCCGCCGGGAAATTCTTTTGGATTTTCAGCCGGCGTCTTGTCGAAAACCGTCAGCCTGCTTTCGACGCTCGTCCCATGGCGAGCGAAAAATCCGCGCGCGAGCGAGGCGGTGAAGACAAGCCGTCCTTGTTCCTGCAAACGCTCGAAGCTTCCGCGCCAGCTATTCGAGGTCGACGTAAAGGTCTCGCCGGTGATTGCGACAAGCCGGCCGCCAGTTCGAAGACTCGCGAGGCTCGCCCGGATATGCTCGAATGTCGCCGCAGCGTGTCGACCCTCGATCAGCGGCGACGAGGAGAACGGCGGATTCATCAGCACAACGCTTGGCGTGACACTCGGGTCGAGGCGATCGTGAAGCTGCGCGCCGTCAAAACGGCTGAGCGGCGCTCCGGGAAACAGGAGTTTCAGGAGATCAGCTCTAGTCTCGGCCCATTCGTTGAGGATGAGCTTCGCGCCGGCAAGCTCGGCATGGATCGCGAGCATCCCCGTGCCGGCGGAGGGTTCGAGCACGATGTCCCCAGCGCCGAGCCCCGCCGCGAGGCTAGCGACATAGGCGGATTCCAGCGGCGTCGAGAACTGCTGCAGAGCGTGGCTTTCTTCCGAGCGCCGCGTCTCGCTCGGCAGCAACGCTCCTAACTTCGAGAGCATCGCCAGGACGCGCGCGGGCTCCTGGTTCGACCGCGCGATCATCGCCGGACTATAGCGGCGCAGAAACAGGACCTGCGCCGCCTCCAGCGCCTCGTAAGCGTCCTTCCAGCGCCAGGCGCCCTCCGCGTCGCTCGCGCCAAAGGCGCTTTCCATCGCCGCGCGCAGGCCGACGACATTGATCGGCTGGCCCTTGGCCAGCAGGCCGACCAGCTTCTGCGCCGCCATCATCAGCGCGTGCGGCTTATCATCGGTCGCGAAGGAAAATTCAGCTTGGGTCGCTTTGCTGCGGACAGCGGCGAGGCTCGGGCTCATCGATCATCTCCGGAATTCTTGGGATCGGCCCGGGACGCTCTCTCTCGATCCTTCCCGGGCTCGCCCTTCCCGGCAAAGCCCTCTTGCTCTCCTTTCCACTCACCCGCACGCCAGCCACTTGTGCGCGAGCGGTCCGAACATCCGGCTGATCAGCGAAAGATCGCCACTCATCACGGCGCGGACATATCCGGCGAGTTCGGCGGGGCGATCCAGTAACGACAAGGGCGCGAGATGATTGAGCCCGCCGTCGTAGTCGCGCCGACCCTCGCAGGTGCGGATCAGAATCCCGCTGTCGGCGCCGGTCGCTGGTTGGCAAACTTGGATGTGCACCCGTTCATGGTGCAACGTGATCTCACCACTGACGGCAACGCCGCCGCGGTGCGAGCGCAGGTCATATGAAACTTCCGGAAAGCGCAGTTCCTTTGCGAGCGCGCGCAACGCGAACCGCGCTTGGCGATGAAACGCTTTCTTCTGCTCGCCGTCATAGGCGCAGCGTCGATACCAGTCGAACATCACGACCTCCGCATAAGAAAAGAGCCCGCCGGTGAGGGCGAGCTCGCTCAAAGATGATGGGAATGAAGGAGTTGGCTCCGACTATTCGGCGGCGGCTGGATAATCTTCGGTCGTCTCGTCGAGAAACGCAGGCAGCTCCGCGCTTTCCGCGATCGAAGCATCGCTCTCTAAAGAGCTTGCTTCCTCGATTGGAGTGGACGCATCGAGGCGAGATGTGCGCAAGCCGTCCGGCAGCCATCCCGTTCCTTGCAAAAGACGCTCGGCCTCAACGGCCATGTCCGCCTTCTTCAGGTGAGCGATCATCTCCGCCGTCTCGTCGCCCTTCGCCTCCCGCACCGCCGCGAGGATGTGCGCCTTCGTGACCTTGCCGAGGAAGCTCTCTACGCTGGCGCTCCAAAAGCCACGCATATCGAGAGCGAGATGCTCGGCGAGATGGTCCGCGTGCCGGAGCGCGCCGGTTCGCCTCTCCCAGGGCATGTTCAGCGCATTGACGCTGAGGGCGATGCACAGCGCGAAGAGCTCGGCGCGGACGGTCTCGTCCTGAGCGAGCAGCCAGGACCAGAGATCGCCCGCATCGGCGGGCAGGCGCATCTGCCAGTTCCCGGAGGATTCGAGCAGCGTTCGCGCCGCGAGGCTGTCGCCGATGTCAGGGGCGTGAGACCCGAGCGTAACGCTGCGCTCGGAGAGATCGAGACAGGAGTGTGAAGTCGTGCTGTAGAAGGCGTTCAGCGCCAGAGCATGCGTCGCGGCGAGAAACGCGGCCTGGGGATTGCTGGCCAGGCTCAAACGCATCGCCACGGTGCGATGGGCCGAAAGCTCGACGATCATGAGACCAGAGAGTTTTGGCGAGGTCTCGACCTCTTCCTCGACGGGCGGAGACGTAGCAATGCCCGACTTGGCGTCGACGCCTGCCGTCGCATCGCCAGCACTCAAGGTGGCGCCGGATCTCGCCTCCCCCGCCGCGGCGAAAGGGCCACCCTCCTTGCGCGCTTCGTCCTCGGGGCGGACAAATCCGCGCTCGACCTTCAAGCGGCCGTTGTAGTCGATACTGACGAAAACGCCGGCGCGGGCGATCTCGCCCCTATCATAGACCGCGGGACGCTCATCGACCGCTGCGAGCTCCGCCTCGAGTTCGGCGATTCGCCGATCGACCTCTTCCGGGAGATCATCGGCGCTTTCGTGTTCCTCCGAGAGACGATTGTATTCGGCGACGGCGGCGTCGTAACGGGATTGCTCTTCATCGATAAGCGGCGCTTGGGTTCCCAACAGTCGCCGCAGGCCATTGGTGTGGCCGTAGGGAAATTCGATCGCGGTCCCCAACCACTTCCAACCTTCCGCGCGGATTTCCGCGCCGGCGCGTTCGAGTTTCTCGCGCGCAAGGCGATCGAGCAACGCCGCATCCTGCAGCCATCCCCCGTCGTCGCGATTGAAGAGATCGCGCAGGACAGCGCCGCCTGCCGTCTCATAGGCCTCGCTCCCGACGAACAGCGCACGCTTGTCGGACGCCCGGACCGCACCCTGCGTCAGCTGGCGGCGGATCGCATGGGGCCCTTTGTCGTAAGAGTTTGACAGGGCCTCCCAGACTTCCGCTTGCCTTTCGTGATCGTCGGTCACGCAAAAGGCCATGAGCTGCTCGAGGCTCAATTCCTCGGCGACGTAGAGATCTAGCAGCTTGGGGCTCGCCGCGGCGAGTTTCAGCCTCTGGCGGACCACTTGCGCGCCAACAAAAAACCGCGCCGCGATGTCGTCGATGCTCAGGCCCTGGTCGTGCAGGTTCTTGAAGGCCCTGAATTGATCGAGCGGATGCAGCGCCTCGCGCATCGTGTTCTCGGCAAGCGAGTCTTCCTCCTCGACGCCATCCCTCTTCACGATGCAGGGGATTGTCGCGTTCTTCGCGAGGCGCTTCTGCTTGACAAGCAGTTTTAGCGCGGCGAGCCGGCGCCCCCCGGCGCTCACGGCATATTTTCCGGTTTCGGCACCGTCGCCATCGACGAGCGGACGGACGCTCAGCGACTGCAGCAGTCCGCGCCGGGCGATATCCTCGGCTAGGTCCTCCACGCTCACCCCAGCTTTGATGCGCCGCACGTTCGCGCCCGACGCCACGAGCTTATCCAGCCCGATATCAATCGCGCTCACCAGTGTGATCTTCGACATGTCCTTCGACTCCGCGAAGGGCAGGCGAAAGCCTCTCTCTCGCCTCCGTTCCCTTCGCAGATCCCGAAGGGCCCTCTCACTCTCAGGCCGCCGCCTGCCTCGCTCCGCAGACCGGCAAGTTACACACATCAGCCCTGGCGTGAGCGTAAGCCTCTGCGACCGCGACGAGCGGCGCATAATAGAGCGCGTCCCAGGGCAGCGGATCAGCCGGCCGGCCTACCGCTATCATCGGGCCGTGGATCGCGAGTTGCGCGACTTTGCCGAGATCTACCTTGCGGCTATCGATCACGGGCCCACGATCGCTGCGGCTTTGACCATCTCGCAGCCATAGCCGCTCAGCCAGCCGTTCTCGTAATGCAATGAAAAACTACCCCGTCCGATGAATAGATGCCCGCCTTGGGTGGCGAGGGCGTTGGCGATAGCGTCGCTGTAGTCATAGTTCATGAGCGAGCCTCCACGACGGGCGCGCGGGAGCCTCTCTCTCGCCTACCCGCCCGTCGTGAAGCTTTGCCTCCTCTCTAACTCTCGGGCTTCGCCTGAGGGCTTCGGCAGGCCACCCTTGCCCAGGATGAGCACATGCCTGCAGAATTATAGAAAGACAGGCAGATATGACGTAAATTCATGATCTTATGCGCGAGACGAAGAAAGTCTTTCTCCCACCCACACTTCCAAATCGAGGCCCACAAGCCTCCAATCAACGGCCCGTTGACTTTCCAATTACCCGTCCTGACCTCGCAGAGAGTTCCGTCCTCCTGAGCCGCTCCTATGCGCTCAAGCTACCGCTACAAGCGCGCTTGGCAGCCGATGCGCGCTCTTCGGTGGAGTGGCGGAGCGTCGAGTGCTGGAGAAATATAGTTGGAGGACGTCTCGAATTGAGATATTGACAGCTTTCGGAGTTTTTCCTAGTTTGAGACATGCTCGAACTCAGGAAAATTGCCAGCACATTTTCGGGGGTGACGGTCCAAGAGGCCGATGGCGGGACTGCGCGCTTCGTGCGGCTGTCTGATCTGTCGGACCTGAAGGCCGGACGCAAGCCCGTGCTGGCTGCCGGAGAAGCGCCGACGGTTGCGCGAGCCCTCCCAATCGAGGATGGGGATTTGATTATCGGTGCGCGCGGCGCTGCGACGGACGTTTGTCTCGCGACACCTGGAATGTTGGGAGCGTTCGTGTCGCTGGATCTCTATCTCGTTCGTCCCGATGTCTCGAAAGTCGCCCCAGGCTATCTCGTGGCCGTTCTCGAACTTCCTGCAACTCAAGTTTTGTTCGCTGGCGGCAAGCAGGGAAGTGGTCTTGCTCGACTTCCAAAGGATGCTCTGGAGAACGTGCCAATTCCCCTCCCGCCCTTACCTCAGCAGCGGCTGATCGCGGAACTGGCGGAGTCCTTCAATGATGAGGATAGGCTGCTGAAACGGCTAGCCGATCTCAACTCCATTCTTGGTCGAGAGGCCATCGCGCGCGCCATCCGTGCTGTAAACCAGCGCCAGAATTCTTAGGAGATCTCCGTGACCGCCCTTCAAAAAGACGATATTCTCTCTGCGGTCTGGCGCGCGTGCGACACGTTCCGCGGCGCCGTCGACGCGACCCAATACAAGGACTATGTCCTTACTGCTCTCTTCCTCAAGTATATCAGCGATGTGCGTCGAAAGCACCTCGAAGAGTTCCGCAGTGAGTACGGCAGCGACGAACTTCGCATTCAACGCCGCCTTGATCGCGAGCGCTTCAAGCTGCCGATGGTCGAGCTGAAAAACAGCAAGACCAATGAGGTGGAGGAGAGCTTCCTCGGCGATTTCTACAGCCTCCATGAACGCCGGGCGCGCGATAATATCGGCGAGCTGATCAACATCGTCTTGGACGCCATAGAGAAAGCCAACGAGGGCAAGCTCGGTGGTCTTTTCCGCGCGATCGACTTCAACTCCGAAACCAACTTGGGCCAGACGAAGGATCGCAATCGCCGATTGAAGACGCTGTTGGAGGACTTCGCCAAGCCGGGCCTCGACCTGTCCGACACCTCCGAGGACATTCTGGGTGACGCCTACATCTTCCTGATCGAGCGTTTCGCGTCGGATGCCGGCAAGAAGGCGGGTGAGTTCTTCACGCCGCGCAAGGTGTCGGAGGTCGTGGCCAAGCTGGCGCATCCAAAGTCCGGGGATCGCATTTGCGATCCTGCCTGCGGCTCGGGGTCGCTGCTGCTGCGCGCGGGCGAGGAGGTGCTGGATGGAAACTTCCAACTCTTCGGCCAGGAATCGAACGGCAGCACGCGCTCGTTGGCGCGGCTCAACATGTTGCTACACGCCCAGGATAACGCGCGTATCGACTGGTGCGACACACTCAACTCGCCGACGCTGATCGAAAGCGATCATTTAATGCGCTTCGATGTGGTGGTCGCCAATCCGCCGTTCAGCCTGGACAAATGGTGGGGCAATACGGACTCGGAAGGCAACGCGCTCCCGGACCCCTATAAGCGCTTCACCCCCCACATGCCGCCCAAGAGCCGCGGCGACTATGCCTTCATCCTGCACATGCTGGCGATCACCCGGCCGACGGTCGGACGCATGGCGGTCGTCGCCCCGCATGGCGTCCTGTTCCGCTCTGGCGCCGAGGGTAAGATTCGCGAAAAGCTGATCCGCGACAATCTGCTCGACGCGGTCATCGGTCTGCCGGCGCAGCTCTTCCCGACCACCGGCATCCCGGTCTGCATCATGGTGTTCGACAAGGCGCGCGAGTCCGGTGGCCTCAGGTCGCACGAACGGAACATTCTCTTCATCGACGCCAGCCGCAACTTCGAGCCCGGAAAGAAGCAAAACCGGCTGACCGATGAGAACGTCGATAAGATGGTCGACACCTATCGCCGCCGGGCCGTGATCGAACGTTATTCCCATGAGGCGACGTTAGAGGAGATCGAGGCGAATGGCTTCAACCTCAACATTCCGCGCTACGTCGATACGTTCGAACCCGAGCCTGAGGTCGATCTCCAGGCCGTGCAGAACGAAATCCGCGCCCTCGAAACCCAGCTCGCAGAAACCCGGAAGAAGATGAACTCCTACCTGAAGGAGTTGGGCATCGATGTCTGAGGCTCCCTCGCGCGCGGCGTCCCGGCGTGGACGCACCCTGAAGCTCTATCTGGTCGATGGCACGCCATCGGGCGTCATCACGGCGGAGCTGGGCATATCGTCGGTTCGCGCGGCCTTTGCCTCGCGCACGGCTCTGCCGGAGCTGATCCGCCGGGAAGAGGCGACGCGCACCGGCGTTTATCTTCTGGCAGGGCCGGACCCGGATTTGCCGGGGCGCCAGCTCGTCTATGTCGGAGAGGGCGATCAGGTGAAGACCCGTCTTGCCGCCCATGACGCGGATGAGGCGAAAGAGTTCTTCACCCGCGCGGTACTGGTCGTCTCCAAGGACGAGAATCTAACCAAGGCGCATGGGCGCTATCTTGAAGGCCGCATCATCGCCGCCATTCGCAAAGCGGGCCGGGCGAAGCTCGTCAATGGCACGGAGCCGCCGTTTCGCGGCCTGCCAGAGCCGGAAATCGCCGATATGGAGCGAGTGCTGGACGAGATCGAAATACTACTCCCCGTTCTGGGTTTTGACATTCTGCGGCCTGCGGGACAGGAGGCGGGCCCGCCGCAGCAGCCCAGCGGGACACCCGAAATGCTTGCCAAGGCGTTGCCGGAATTCGTCTCGCGCGAGGGGGGAGCCGAGGCGCGGGCGCGGGAATCAGGGGACGAGTTTGTCGTTCTCGAAGGGTCTCAAGCCAGAGTGCGGGAAAACGCCAGCGCAGGCGACCATGTGCGTCGCAAGCGCCGTGAATTGATGGAAGCGGGAGCGCTGGTAAGCAGCGACGACGGTGAGCGGCTGCGCTTCACAAAAGATGTGCCCTTCGACACGCCGTCAGGAGCCGGATCGGTCGTGTTCGGCGGCAATGTCAACGGCCGCGAATTCTGGCGCCACAAGGATACAGGTCAGCGCTATGGCGAGTGGCGGGCCTCTCAATTGGATGAAGGGGCGCAGCACTGATGGCCGCACATCTGGGCGACTTCTTCAGCAATCGGCAGGAACCAGGCCGCGCAGGATTGCCTGTCATGTCGGTGACGATGAACGATAGTCTTGTTCTGCGTGATGACATGGAACGCCGCACCGAGTCCGCTCTCCGGCCAGATCAGCATTTGCTCGTGAAAGCGGGCGATATCGCCTACAACATGATGCGCATGTGGCAAGGCGCCTGCGGTCTTGCGAAAGACGACGGCATTGTCAGCCCGGCCTATGTGGTTCTTGCGCCAAAGCCCGGCATCGACAGCCGCTTTGCGTATCATTGGTTCAAATCGGCGCGCATGATCCATCTGTTCTGGGCCTATTCACACGGCCTGACAGAGGATCGTTTGCGGCTCTATTTCGACGCCTTTGCCGAAATTCCGATAGCGCCCCCCTCACTTGAGCAACAACGCCGCATCGTCGTTGTGCTCGATGCGTGGGATCAAGCCATCGAACAGACCGAACGCCTGATCGCGGCTAAGCGGCGGCGTAAGAGTGCGGTCGTCGGGCGCGTGCTCTTCGATTTGAGCGCGAAACGTGGATTTGTTCACGACTTGGCCGACGTCAATCCCAGAAACACAAAGGTCAGCGCTGATACGGTAGTATCATTCGTCGGAATGGAAGATGTGTCCGAAACGGGCGCTCTTGCGACCAAGTCAGATCGCGTTCGTGGAGAGCTAGGCAACGGCTACACACAATTTGCCAATGGTGACATTCTAGTTGCAAAAATCACGCCCTGTTTCGAGAACGGCAAAGGGGCATTGGCGCGCGGCCTAACCAATGGCGTCGGCTTTGGAACGACTGAGTTCCATGTCATTCGGCCACACAATCCTGCTGATGCCGATTACCTCCACCAAGTCACGCTTACACGCGCATTTCGAATTGCAGGCGAGCGCCAAATGACGGGAAGCGCGGGTCAACGGCGCGTACCTGCCGCGTTCATCGAAGATTTTCCAATCTTCCTCATTGGCAACAATGCCCGTCGCACAGCCGGTAACCTGCTTGCGTCGTTCGACGCGGAGATGAACCAGCTCGAAGCCCGCTTGGCAGCCCTTCGCACCCAAAAGCGGGGCCTGATGCAAAACCTGCTGACCGGCGAACGGCCTCTCGGAGAGAAATTTCAATGAAAATTCTTGGTTTCAGAAGCGATCCCACCACGCCGCGCTATGCCCTTGTCGATGGCGCGACAACCGCGATGATATTGTTAAACGTATCGGAGGAGAGCAGGCTCTGTTTCCCCGCCGATTGCACCGAGGACGCCGCGAAGGTGACGTGGCTCTATCGCGAATTCGAGCGCATTTTTCATGCGCATCCCGACATCGCTAGAGTCGTCATCAAGAAGGGCGAGTTCACACAGGGCGATAACGGCGCTAAGCGCACGGCCTCCTATCAAGAAGCCGCGTTGCTGCTTTACTGCGGGCTGCACAATAAGCCAGTCGTCACCAAAATTTATGCCTCGCTCGGGACAACGAGCGCTCAGGTACGTGACCACGCTATTCAAAGGGTCGGGCAAACAACGCGCTACTGGAATAGCAAAATGGCTGACGCCATCATTGCCGCATGGTGGGGGGCCAAGAACCCATGAGCCTTGCCCCGCTCGCGCTGCCGATTACCAATGGCACGACGTTTTACAACAAATACCGCCTCATGCAGCCAATCGGCCGTGGGGCGTTCGGCGAAGTGTGGCTCGCCCAAGACCAGGCGGTTAATCATCAATATGCGATCAAAATTCTGAATTCTGGAATTGGCATCGATCAACGCTTGCGTGAAGCTCAGGTCGGTCATGCCTTCACACACAATAATCTGGTTCGGGTTCATCAAGCTGACGTTGCGACCGATGGAAAGGTCGTTATCGCAATGGATTATTTCCCGGATGGATCGATTACGACGCTAGCGAATCCAGTTAATTTTCTTCCACTGCCGATGGCGCTACGCACCATCATCGATATGCTCCAAGGGCTGGAGCATCTGCATTCGCACAACTTTTTCCATAACGATGTGAAGCCGCAAAACATCTTGCGCGGTCAGCATGGGCAGGCGAAGCTAGCGGATTATGGGATCGTAGGAATTTCGCCTACCGGAGCGCCTGTTCAGCCGTCGAGTTGGTATGTTCTCCACGCGGCGCCAGAAACGGTTGCGGGCAATGGCATTGAAGCGCGGACCGACATTTTCCAGACCGGGCTGACCTTGTTTCGTTTGCTCGTGGGCTTGGGAACGCTGGAAGCAAAATTCCATTCGCTAGGGCTTGCCGCTTATGCTGACGCATTGGTGAAAGGCAAGCTGATCACGCGGACCGATTTTCCAGCCTACATCCCCAATGCTGTTTGCAGAGCCGTTCTGACTTCCATTGATCCGGACCCCACAAGGCGTTTTCAGTCGGCACTGGAAATGAGACGCGCCCTCGAAAAACTGTCCTTCCCCGGACATTGGACGCTGGACGTGTCCGGCGGCCTCACGGGCGTGGACGCGAAGCATACGTATCGTTTCGAACATGTCGTGGCGGGATGCGCAAATGCGTCATTCACTGCCTTCAAGAGGAATTCGGCTTCCGGTCGCGAAACAAGAGTGTCTCAGTTCACCGAGAAAAACCTGACCAACGCGGGGGCAACGAAGCTCGAGACTTCTTTTATTAAGGCAGTCGTCGAAGGGATAGTTACGTGAACCGTCCGCCCCAATTCACCACCTCAGAGGCGGGCGGCGCGCAGATTCAAGCCCTGCACACGCTGATCAACTGCGGCTGGCGGTATGTTACCAGGGCCGAGGCCGATCAATGGCGCGACGGGAGGCGGACTCTGCCTTTTCTCGAGACCCAGCTCCGGGCTGATCTGGCGCGCATCAACCGCATTCACGTTGATGGACGAGCGCATTCTTTCTCTGAGGCGAACATCGATGCCGCCATTCGACGCCTCTCCGATCGTGTCCCCGAGGGCGTGGTGCGCGCCAATGAACGGATGACTGATGATCTGATGCTCGGCATCGCCTTGCCGCAAACTATCGGTGCAACGTCGCGAGAGCGGCCTTTTAATTTTATCGATTGGATTGACTGGCGAGCCAACACATTTCAAGTGACCAGCGAATACACGGTGAGCGAACCGGGCGGTCCGACGATCCGGATTGATCTCGTGCTTTTCGTCAACGGGATTCCCCTAGGCGTCATCGAGGTCAAAGCCTCGCATGTCGCCGCCGATCAAGGCGTCAGCCAGCAGATTCGTAATCAGAAGTTGGGTGAAGGCGTACCCGCTCTCTTCTACTCCGCACAACTCTTGCTAGCGGCTAACAGCTACGATCCGCGATACGGCACAGTGGGAACGCCCCGAAAACTTTGGAGCGTATGGAAGGAACGCGAGGACTCGCCTGGCTTCGCCGAAGAGGTCGTAAACCGTCAGCTCGATTCGGTCGAGAGGAAACGCGTGGCGCTTGATTTTGCCGCGCACATGAAGCGGCATGACGGCTTGATGCAGCGGCATCGGTTCGTCACGCCGCTCGACGAAACGATTATCGGGCTTTGCCGACCGGAACGGTTCATGCGGTTGGTTCGACGCTACATGTTGTTTGACGGGCCTCAAAAGAAGGTGGCGCGCTATCAACAGGTGGCGACGGTCGAGACCCTGCTGAAGCGGACGGAGGAGCGTGACTCGGCCGGGCGACGCAAGGGGGGTGTGGTCTGGCACACCCAGGGTTCAGGCAAGAGCTTGACTATGGTAATGCTCGCCAAGTCCATTGGCATGGTGCGCCCGCAGGCGCGCATCGTCATTGTGACGGACCGGACCGATCTCGATGACCAGATCACCAAGACTTTCCGCGCCACCGGCCAGGAGCCGAAGCGGGCGGCGACAGGCGAGAATCTGCTCACCCTGATCGAGGAAATGACACCAGTCGTCACCACGCTCATCCATAAGTTCCGGGCAGGCCTGAACAAACGACGGGTCGTCGATACATCGTTCGACATCTTCGTCCTGGTGGACGAGAGTCACCGCAGCCAGTATGGCAATCTTGACAGTCTGCATGCTCGAATGCGCGAGGTGCTGCCCAACGCTTGCTTCATCGCCTTCACCGGCACGCCAATCGCCAAGAAGGAGAAGAGCACCTTCGCCAAGTTCGGCGACCTTGTTCAACCCTCCTATTCTATGCGTGACGCCGTTGCCGACAAGGCGGTGGTGCCACTACTCTATGAAGGGCGGGAAGTCGTCACCGACGTCGATGAGACGCAGATTGATCGATGGTTCGAGGTCCACACGCGGGGTCTTTCCGACGACCAGCGTGCCGATCTAAAGCGCAAGATGAGCCGGGCACGCGAGATTGAGGGCGTGGATTCACGGCTTCAGTCCATCGCCTTCGATGTCGGTCAGCACTTCTCGACGAACTTCAAAGGAACGGGTCTGAAGGGCCAGCTCGCGGCATCGTCGAAGCGGGCCGCGATTCTGCTCAAAAAGCTTTTCGACGAATTCGGTGTCGTGACCACAGAGGTTGTGATATCGGCTCCAGAAATGCGTGAAAGCGAAGACGAGGTTGATGAGGTCGACGACGATCTCGTGCGGACGTTCTGGCGTAAGATGATGGAGCGCTATGGTGGCGAGGACGCCTATAACCGCACCATCGTCGAGCAGTTCAAAGGTCCAGCGGATCCGGACATCATTATCGTCGTCGACAAGCTGCTGACCGGTTTCGATGCGCCGCGCAACACCGTCCTCTATGTTGCTCGGCGCCTGAAGGAGCATGGTCTGTTGCAGGCTATCGCGCGTGTCAACCGCGTCTTCGACGAGGACGGCGCGCCGGATAAGCCCTTCGGCTTCATCATCGACTATACGGGTGTCCTCAAGGACCTTGGTGACGCGCTCGCCAGTTACGACGCGCTCCAGGGCTTCAGCCCTGAGGACATCGCCGGCAGTGTGTCGGCTATTCGGGACGAGGCGAGCAAGGTGCCGGGTGCCCATGCCGCCTTGCTCGACGTGTTCAAATCCGTTTCCAACCGCTTCGACGCCGAGGCCTACGCTCGCCTCTTAGCCGATGAGGAGATTCGGGCCGAGTTTTACGCACGCCTGTCGGAGTTTTCCCGCGCCTTTTCCGTGGCGCTTGCCTCGCCAGCCTTTGTCGAGGCGACGAAACCGGAGCTGCTAAAACGATGGAAAGACGATCTCGGTCGGTTCGTTTCGCTGCGCGCCGCGGTGAGCCTTCGCTTCGCAGAGCGCGTAGACTGGCGAGATTATGAGAAACGCATCCGCCAGTTGCTGGACCGGCACGTCATCGCGCGCGACGTTGTCACGCTGGTCGAGCCGCTGAATATCTTCGACGATATCGCGATCGAGGGACGCCGTCGGGAAAAAACAGAGAGCGATGCGTCGGTTGCCGACACGATCGCGCATCAGTTGACTCGTTCTATCGAGGAAAAATGGGATGAAGACCCGATTTTCTTTGAAAAGTTCTCAAAGCTCGTTCGGGACACCATCGCCGATTTCCACAAAGGACGCATCAGCGATCTGACCTATCTTTCGACGGTCAAGGAGTTGCGCGACAAGGTTCAAACTCGGCAGGATGAAACCGATCCAACCCCGGCGCGTCTTCGCGACGATGGTCACGCCCAGGCCTTTTGGGGGTTGGCGAAGCGTAATCTGGAAAAGGCTGGTGTCGGTGATATCGAATTGGCCGCCGAAATCGCACTGGAGATCAGTCGGATTGTGCAGAAGCGTCGCAAAGTCGGCTGGCAATACGATCGCGATGTCGAGAACATTATTCGGAACGACATCGACGATTTCTTTTTTGAGGAGCTGCGCGGCAAGCGTGATATCTTGATCGATCCCGCCATTCTTGATGGCATCGTCGATGATGTGCTCGCATCGGCCCGCGTGCGGCTGGCGCAATGAGGACGATCATGGCCGCTCGTTCGGCAAGTGAGCAGATCGAAATATGTTGGGGGGAGCGTCGGGTCGTCGCAGAGCTCCTTCGCACGGAGAGACGTTCACTCCGAATCGACGTTCGACCGACGGGTGAAGTTGCCATTTTTGCACCTGCTGGTGAGGAGATCGACGAAATTCGCAGCAGAGCGTGCCGGAAGGGCGCCTGGATATTCGCGCAGATCGACACGATTGCTCAAAGGCCGAAGGTCACGCCTAAACGCAGGTTTATTTCCGGCGAGACGCATCTTCTGCTCGGTCGACAATATCGGTTGTCTATCGAGCAGTCCGACGATCCTCATGTCCGACTCGACGGCGAGCGCCTGGTGGTCAGTGCTCGATCGACCGACGATCAGGCCCATTGCAGGCGTGTCCTCCAGGTGTTCTATTCACTCAGAGCGCGGGAGGTTTTTCGGCAACGGTTTGACGTCGTGGCAGAGCCCTTTGTACGGAAGGGCCTGAAGCGGCCTCCGCTCGTCATCCGGCCTATGTCAAAGCGCTGGGGCAGCTTCACTCCAGGCGGCCGAGTGGTGCTCAACGTGGACTTGGTGAGGGCTAGCCCAAAACTGATCGACTATGTGATTTGCCATGAGCTCGCGCATGCATTCCATCCAGATCACGGCGAGGGATGGCGTTCCCTGCTCGATAGCGTTATGCCAGACTGGATGTCTCGAAAGGCGGAACTGGAAAGTTCGTTGCGCTAAGATGGGGTATCCTGACAGGCGCTTTGTGGAGTCGAGATGCTATGCGTAGTCTGCCCATTTTCGCGCTCATCCCAGTGCTGCTGTTCTCTCCGGATTTATCTCGACCCCCGAGAGGTCGATCGAATGCCCCTCAACGGCCAGCATCCGTTCGTGAAGCTGTCCCGCATGCGCAACGTCGAAATCAAGCTGAAAGCATCAGCCGACCGCTGAATGCGCCTCAAGGGATATTTCGTAAACGGCTCGCTTCTGGGGATAGGCTCCGTCAACGATCACACCCGAGCCTCGAACGTCACGACAGCGATCTCGTGAGAAAAGGATGATGTTGCAGCGTTCGATCGTAGTTCGATGCGATGTGGGGCGCGTCCGAACATTTAGAAATTCTCCTTCCCGTAAACTGCGAGGCCCACATCGCTGCCCAGTGACGAGAAGCTTTCCTTGTATCGCCGCGAGCCCATCAAAGCTGGGCGCAAACAAATTCTGCGCCGGACGACCGGAGTTCCCACACCCGCGCGAAATCAACACCCATCCTTGCCGGCGTTGCGATCCACACCTCGAACTCCGAGCGACGCTCGAAGAATGAGAGTGCGGCCGATAGACCCGGCGCATCGTAGTCGGCAAAAATCGTGACGCGTCTGACGATTGGTGGAAGCGTGACTATCGCATAGCGATCCGCGCCGAGCGCCGCCCAAACGGGGATGTCGTCCTCAAGCAGCGACGCTGCCCAAGCCGTTTCGAAGCCCTCTGCGAGCCCGATATGCTCAGCGGCGGGCGCAAGGCGCAGAAGCCCATTGCCGAGCGGTCCGATTGTGCGCCGTGGGTGCGGCACGTCGGCCTTTCGAAGCCCGGAAGCATCGAGAAAGGTCAATTGAACGGCGGCGATCGCCCGTGAAGGCGCCTGCACAGCCGCGATGAGACATGGGAAACGCCGCGTTTCGTCATAGCGATAGGAGGGAAGGAAGCGAATGGTGGGCGGCGGTATTGGCGGCAGGCGCCGTGAGCGAAGATAGGTCTCGGCTGGCGTGCCGGCGACGGGAAGCGCCGCCTTCCAAAGTTTCTGCGCAAGCGTGGAGGTGGTCTTCGATTTCGTCGCAAATCTCTGAGGCAATCGGTTTTCGGAGCGGGGCTTGGGGCCCAGGTCCGGCGCAAGCGCGTTCAAAGCAGCGATAATGTCACGGGGTTTGCAGCCGGCGAAGCAATGGAAAACGAGCGCGCGTTTTCCGTCGCAGACGCTGAGCGATGGACGCAGATCACCGCGCCCCTTGCCGTGCCCTTTCACGGGACAGGAGCAAAGGTAGCCGCCTCCCTCCGGTTTCCCGCCAAGTATTTTGGCTATTGTCGCTGCCTCGAGCTTCATCGCGCGGACGGCTCAATGGGCTTTCTGGTAGGCGCTTCTAAGGATGGCCGAGGGGTGAGGCAGATCGGGCGAAGCCCAGAGGCCACGCCTGTTTTTCTGCGCATCGCCCTCCGCAACGGCGTATTGGAAGTTTACGGGTTTCCCGCGGGGATCGGTGGCGGCGAACGCGAAGCCCTGCGTTATTAGGATCGTGCCGAGGTCGAGTGTCTGTCCGCCGATATGGGCGGCGCAGACGGCGAAGGTGACGGAGCCCGACGGTGCAAGCGCTGTGCATCGAAGTTTGGCGTCTTTGATCAGCGCGGCGAAATAGGCAATCGAGGCTTCTCCGCAATCGCGCTTTATGCCGGCAGCATTGGTGAAGGTCGTCCCGCGAATGCAGGACTGGACCGCGTAGAGCCGGAAGGTCTGCCCGCCTTGCGTCCAGGTGTCTCCCGTTTGGAATTGCACCCCCGTCGAGGGGACGTCGAAGACGGGAAACGGCGCATTCTTTGGCGCGGGAGTTACTGGAACAGCTCCGTTCGCTGAGTCCGCCCGTCGAGCGTCGGCAATCGAGGCTGCGATCACCGCGAATGCGCAGAGCAGTGGTCCGCGAGCAACGCCAAGACGGATGAGAAGCATGCGCTCAGTTTTCCTACGCAAGATTTGCTGGTAGCGAAACCGGCGCATTGCCCGGAGACGGCGGAATGACGCCGCCGGGCGTGGTCCCGCCGCCCGGGCAGTTGGTTCCGCCGCCACCCGAACCGTTTGAACCATTGCACGTCGCTGCCGCCTGGTTGATCTTGTTTTGGATCGACTGTCCCCAGGAACAAATGCTCTGGTTGTTTCCGTCGAGATTCGCGCCGCCATTGGCAAGCGTTTGGCCGGTGGCTCTGACTCCGCCATTGCCGATCGACGGGCAAGCGCCGCCGTTCGCCTGCATGAAAGCGAGGTCGTTTTTGCAAATCAGCGGGCCAAATTGGAAGCAGGCCGCGAGCATCCCGGCGGTTACCGGGGTCCCCTTGACACTGCCGCTGTTGGAGAGCGTCTGATAGGCGCCGCTGGTGTTGGAGTTGCCGACCTGTTGCGCCCAAATGCAGACCTGCTGCTGAGCAGAAAGATTCAGGTACTCGCTTGGCGAGTACCCAGTGTTCGTGAGATTGGAGCGCGTCAGCTGCAAGACGCCGAAATTATTCCCGTTCGAAGCGCAGGTGTTGCCGCCGGACTCGGCGATCGCAGCGCCCCCAAAATTGCAGGCGTTATTTTTCAGCGCGTTGTTCGCCGAAGGGCAGTTTTGTATGTCTTGGGCGACGTCCGATGCGCTGACGGTCTGACAATCCGCGAACGCAAGCTCAGGACCTGAGAGAACGAATGCGATCGCGAACGCAAAGAGTGTTGACGCTCTCATTTTGCTCATTCCGATATAGAGCTATCTCACGACGACCTTTTGAGAGAGTTCTGTCCTCTCGTTTCCATCGACGTTCGCGAAGGTGATTTGATGGGTCTGCGGATCGTAAGTCGCGACCGTCGCCTTCCTGGCGTTTTGAGGAGCGTCGGCTTCAGAGACGGTGACAAGTAGGTCGGGGATATTTCCGAGGACTTCGAGCTTCTCGCCTGAGAGGCTCACCACCCGCGTGGGACAAAAAAGCAGGTGCGGAACGCCGCCAGCGTTGGCGCAGTTGTTGCTGATGACGGAGACGACGATCTGTTTCGCTTCGATCTGGAAGTTCGTGGTGTAGACGACGCCGACGAGCGGCTTATCTGCGCCGCCCGGCGTCGACTGCAGATATTTGCGAAACTTGAGCATCTCCGGAACCTGATCCGACCAAATGCGCGCTTGCAGATTCGAGTCGGTCAAGGAGAAGGTCTGCGCCATAAGCCGATGCGAGATCGCTTGCTGCGCGCCGGCGGATAGCGGGGCGAGCATCGCGATAATGAGCGCGGCGCGCATGAAAAGCTCCTTCGCATGATAGGCCTGAGCGATACGAACGGCGGGGACGGGCGCCCGCGTCAAAGACGCGAAGCGCCGGCGAAAATGCAGAGGGTCCGCCTGCGGAAACTGCTTTTGCGCTTGACGCAATAAGGCGGGCGGCCGCGCCATAAATCGCAGCGCTAGGCTCAATGGCGAAGAGAGGCGGCGTCGTTCAGACATTGGCGGTGCTCCGGTGAGCTTGGCGCTATTTCGTGGGGTGAAGAGGCAGGGTTTGAGCGCATTGGGGGATTTCCATATGCGAGACTGTGTAGCGGATTTTGAAGGCGCGCGCGGTCACGTCGTAGGACACCTCCGTGCGCGTGGCGGACGAGTCTTCGATGGGCGCTTGCGGCTGCTTTTCGAGAAAGCAGGCGGCCCCGTCTATCACGAGTGCGTAGCGGTCCGCCTCGAACATGGCGAGCCGCATTGGACAGACTTTGATTTTTACGCCCACCGCCGGGGAGGGGTATTCGTCCGTGCAAATATTGGGCGCGTCGAGCACGGTCAGGGCGGCGAGCTTGGTTTGGAAGTTGATCGTGAAGTGCCATTCCGACGCGCCCGGATTGCCGACGGCGTAGCTGAGCGAGGGGTCCACGAGCAGATGCCCCGGAACGGGCGCCGCCGGCGGCTTCGAATTGCTCTCGTCGAGCCGATCCTGCCAGATCGAAGCGTATGACTCCGCCTCGCCCCGGGGAAGCCGAAGATCGGAATAGGCGACCGGGCGCCAGCGCTCCGGGTCTGGCGTAAAGGATTCGACCGAGACCGTCGCGGGCGGCGAGACAAACCCAGCCACCAGGATCGACGAGAGCAGCGCGCGCATCAGCGGCGCCCGACGAAAGGCCTGAGAACGCGCATAACGGCCCGAAACATTCCGCGGACAGCAAAATAGATCGCGGCGAAGAGAGCGAGCGTCGGAAGCAGCACCAGCACCGCCGAACCGTTGGGGCGCAGCGGGGTTTGCGCCTCCGGAAAGAAGGCTGCGTTCAATATGCGCTCGATCGGATAGAGAATCGGACCGACAAATTGGAAAGGTAGGCTATTCAGCCAATCGGCCGCCAGCGAGACGACAACTACCAAGACGCCTAAGACGAACAGAAAGGGGAACGCAGGCCGGACGGGCTCAACGACGACGTACTGACTGTCATGGAGATGCTTCATGGCGGCGCTCTCACTCGGATGCTTGCGTGGGACGCTTCCGATCCCTCGCGGCGTTCCAATTTCCATTCGTTTTCATATCGTAGATTTTGCCTGTTGCCAATTTATTATATTTTGTTAAGAGAGGCACGTTCACCAGGGAATTGCCCATGCGCAATGCGCTCCTTGTCATCCTCTGTCTTCTTCCTACGATCGCGGCTGCCGGCGAGCGAAAGCCCGCGCCAGGGGGAGCTGTAAGGGTCGCCTTGGCGCCGGTTTCAGGCGCGCCGCGGAGCTTGCCGACAGAGTCTGTCGAATCAGGAGCCTGCGCGGCCGATATGGATTCGCAAAGCCTGCGAGGCCTAGTCCAAACCGAGGCGCGGCGCGCGGGGGTCGACGAGAAGCTCGCTCTGGCGATTCTCGACCAG
Organism: Methylocystis parvus OBBP; assembly: GCF_027571405.1. Classification (GTDB taxonomy): domain Bacteria; phylum Pseudomonadota; class Alphaproteobacteria; order Rhizobiales; family Beijerinckiaceae; genus Methylocystis; species Methylocystis parva. The sequence goes on along the minus strand of NZ_CP092969.1, from coordinate 221,069 downwards.
GAATCGTCAAACGGGGCCAATCTCAATTCCCCGAGGGGCGCGCGCGGGCCGATGATGCTCATGCCGCAGACCGCCGCCCAATATGGCGTCAAGGACATTTGCAACCCCGTCGAGAATGTCCGGGGGTCGATGCTGTTCCTCAAGGACCTCGTCGCCCAGTTCCAGGGAAACATGATGCTCGTCGCCGCCGCCTACAACGCCGGCAGCGAGCGCGTCTATCAGGCGAAGGGCGTGCCGGCGAACTCGGAAACGGTTCGCTACGTGGCCGCCGTGACCAATCAATATTACGGGCTTGGCGATTTCTCGGCGCGGCGCGGAAAGCGCGGCGCCGAGACGAGCCGCAATGGTCAGGAAGCGCCAGAAAGCGAGACGCCACCAGTCGAAAGGAGCCGTTTGGCGAAAGACCAGGACTGGATCGGCGGGTCGGTTCTCTACGTGTCCCCTGACGATGAAGGAGAGAGCAAATGAAGGTTTTTTCGCGTTCCGACGCGATGTTCTTGGGCGTTCTGGTCGGACTGGCGCTGATCGCTGGGCCCGATTCGGCGTTGGCGCAGACGGCGACCTTCCAGCCCCTGAACACCGCGCTGACGAGCGTGCTTCAATTCATGACGGGAACCTTCGCGACAACGGCCGCGACCGTCGCCGTGGCCGCCGTCGGCTATCTCGCGCTCACCTCGCGCATTCCGTGGTCATGGGCCTTCTCGGTCATCGTCGGCGTGGCTCTGATCTTCGGCGCCGCGCAAATCGTCCAATCGCTCACGAACGGGCAGGGCTGATGATCCGGCAACAGGCGAAGCCCCGTCTCGATCCCCTCGTCGGCGGCCTCACAAGGCCGCCCATGATGCTCGGCGTCCCCTATGTGCTGTTCGTGATGGAATGGTGCGTCATCGTTCTCATCTTCATCAACACCAAAAACCTGCTGATGTTTTTGCTGTTCGCGCCCACCCACGGCCTCGCTTACGCGCTGACAGTCCGGGACATTCGGTTCGTCGACATTTTACTCGTGCGGTACGGCAAATGCCCCATCACCCGAAATCACCGGTTTTGGGGTGGGGACTCCTACAAGCCTTAAGGGGCCGATCGTGGCGAAGCTCTCCGCGCATATTCTCAATTCTTTGAAATTCGGGGCGGAAAACGGCCGCGAGGCCGGCGTCTCGAAGCACGTTCCCTATCTTCGGCATGTCGAGGAGGGCATGCTCAAAACGAAGGAGGGCCACTTCCTGATGGTGGTGAAGGTCGGCGGCTTCTGCTTCCAGACGGCCGACCAGGCGGAGATCGACATGCGGCTCTCGAGCCGCAACACGCTGATCCGCTCGATGAACGACAGCCGCTTCGCCGTCTATTCCCACATCATCCGGCGCGAGGTGACGCCAGAGATCGGCGGCGGCTTCGACAACTTCTTTTGCACGGAGCTCGACTCCCGTTACATGGCGAACCTGGCGCATAAGCGCATGTTCGTGAACGACCTTTATGTGACGATCATCCGCCGGGGGTTTCAGGGCAAGGTCGGCATGGCGGACAAGGCGACGAGCTTTTTCCGCAAGGGGCTCGGCGTCGAAGAAAAGGAGATCGAGCGCGAGGCCAAGCGTGAGCTACGCGACGTTGCGGCCAATTTCTGCAGGGAGATGGCCAGCTACGGGGCGAGAATCCTCGGATTAAGAATGCGCCACGGCGCAGTCTGCACGGAGATCGGCGAGTTCCTGACGCAGCTGCTGAACGGTGGGGCGCCGTTTCACATGGCTCTCCCGCGCATGGCGCTCGACGCCTATCTGCCGACGAAGCGGATTACTTTTGGCAAGAAGGCGCTTGAATTCAGGGGAGCGTCAGAGGGCGACACTCGCTTCGCGGCGATGCTCTCCATTCGCGAGTATCCGGCCTACACGGGCGCCGGGATGCTCGACGGGCTCCTGCGCGTCCCCCACGAAATGATCGTCTCGCAGTCCTTCGCCCTCGAAGACCGCGCGCCGGTCATGTCCCACGTCGCCAAAGTCGAGCGCCAGATCGCCGCTTCGGACGAAGCGGGGACGGAGGTCGAAGTGGCGATCAACACCGCGCGCAACGAGCTCGTCACCGGCCAAACGGTCCTCGGCTACCACCATCTCACAGTCTGCGCCCTCGGCCGCTCCATCCGCGAAATGGAGAAATGCGTTCAGGCGGCGACGCAGGAGCTGCAGAATTTCGGGACGATCGTCGTCCGCGAGGACATGAACGCCGAGCCTGCCTTCTGGGCACAGATGCCGGGGAATTTTGCCTATATCGCCCGGCGCTCCCTGATCTCCTCCCGCAATTTCGTCGGCTTCGCCTCACTGCATAATTTCGCCGTGGGTCGGCGTGAGGGCAATCGCTGGGGGCCGGCGATCTCGATCCTGGAGACGACGAGCCAGACCCCCTATTATTTCAACTTCCATCGGCGGCAGGTCGGCAATTTCACGGTCACTGGTCCTACCGGCTCGGGCAAGACCGTCGGCCTCGGTTTCCTGCTCTGCCAGGCCATGCGCGTGGCTCCGCGCCCGCGCGTCGCTTTTTTCGACAAGGACCGCGGCGCCGATCCGCTCATCCGGGCCATGGGCGGCAGCTACGAAGTACTGGTCCCCGGCGTTCCGACGGGCTTCAACCCGCTACAGCTTCCAGGCTCCCCTGAAGACCGCAAGTTCCTCGAGGACCTCCTCAAATTCATGGTGAGGCCCCGCGACGGTTTGGACCTCGGCGCGCACCAGCTCAAAATCGTCGAAGGCGCGGTCGACCAAATTTTCGCCGTGCCCGCCAAGGATCGCCGCTTCGCGGAAGTCGCGCATCTGCTCAGGGGCAGCGAGAAACTCGGCCAGGAGGATCTGGCGTCAAGGTTCGACGTTTGGACGAAGGCCCGTGGATGGCTTTTCAACAACGAGCGCGACTCGTGGTCGGCGTCGAATGGCGTGTTCGGCTTCGACATGACCAAGGTGCTCGACGATGACGACATCCGCACGGCGGCGCTTGGCTATATCTTCCACCGGATCGAGGGGATGATGGACGGCAATCCAATGATGCTGTTCATCGACGAAGGCTGGAAAATTCTGACCGACGATAAGTTCGCGGGCTTTCTCAACGACAAGCTGAAAACCATCCGCAAGCTCAACGGGATCGTCGGCTTCGGCACGCAGTCGGCGAAGGATATCGTCGCCTCCCCAATGGGGCACACGCTGCTCGAGCAGACGCCCACCAACATCTTCTTCCCGAATCCGAAAGCGGACTTCGAGAGCTATGTGACGGGGTTCAAGCTTTCCGAGCGCGAATTCGAGTGGGTGATCAACACCCATCCCGATTCTCGGCAGTTCCTGATCAAGCATGATCAGGACTCGGTCATCGCGCGGCTCGATCTCTCTAACATGCTCGATATCGTCAAATTACTCTCCGGGAACGTCGACACGGTCCAGGAGTGCGAAGAGCTGCGCGCCCGCGTCGGGGACGACCCGCGCGTATGGGTTCCGATTTTCTGCAATTGGCGCTCCGCGTAGCGGGAGGTTCCCAATGCGGCATAGACCATTTCCGTTGGCGGCCTCCTTTCTCGCCAGCGTTGGGCTGGCTTTCGCCGATACGCCCGTCACCGACGCCGCTCGGGAGACGACCGAAAAAAGCATCGCCGATTGCGCGGCTAAAGCGCGGGTCTACAAGGATGGCGCCTTGCAGCCCTCGAAGGGGATTACAGCAAACCTGCAGACGCCCGGGCAGGGCCAATTGCCGTCAGCGGGCGCCGATCTACTCTCCGCGAGCAATGTGACGGCGCCCACCACCGGCGTCGTCTCCAACATGGATCTGAGCGCCGTCCAGACTACCGTGACCGGCGGTGGAACGAGCGTCACAGCGCTGAACCTGAACACAGTGGCGCAGACGGTCGCGGCTTTGAACGCGGTCGCGAGCGGCATTCAAAGCAACAAGAACAACACGCAAATCGCCAGCGCCATCATCGGGGTGCTGGCCCTCTCCCAGTCTGCCTGGAACCAAAACAGCGGCGCGCGCAGCAACAACGGCGGAATGTGGAATCAGGCGATCATGGTGACAAGCCTGACGGCGCAGCTCTTCAATCAGCGCGGGCTTAATCTTATCGCCGGCGCGAGCCGGGCGGCCAATGCTTTGGCATTCGATCCGGCTAAAGCGACGCTCATCGGGCTCCCGGAAATTACGGACACGAATGCGACTGTCGTCCCGCTTTCCACGGGACCGTAAGGCGAGGCCAGAGGAGACAGATCATGATCAGGAAGCCGCTGCTTTCATTGTCGCTTGGGAGCTGGTTGCTCCTTAGCGCCGCCGCATTGGCGCAAGTCCCGGTTATCGACACGGCGACGCTGACCCAGGCGACGCAGACGGCGCAGAACACTGCCCAGATCATGAACACCAACCAGCAGATTCTCGAGACCGTCAATCACACGCTGGCGGCGGTGACGGGCGATCGGTCGACAGGAGGCCTGTCCTCGATTGGCCTTGGCGGCTTCTCGCTCTCGAGCGCGCCGGACCTAAGTTCGCTGCTTGGCGGCGGGTCCCTGTCGATGGGAGGGCTGGGCTCCTACGGTACTTTGGCGTCTTCGATCATCAACGGCCTCAATCTCGCCAAAACGCTCACCGGGGTGAACGCCGCGACGTCGACGACCGACCTTGCTTACACGGGCGCGGTCAACACCTCCGCCGCCATCACCGCCGCGGTGTCGGGCGCTCAGGCCGCCTCCGTTACGAGGTCGTCCGGCTTCAAAGGAGCGGCGGGGCAAATTGGCTCGGCGCCCGACATCAAGGGATCGATCGACCAAAACTCGCAGATCCAGACTCAAACGGGTCAGACCATCAACGAATTGATCGGCACGGTGAACCTAACCAACGCAGCCCTAAACGCTCAGCAACAACAGGACCTCGCCGCGCAATCGAAGCTCTCGAACATGTGGTCTTACGACGCTTCCAAGGCGACCCTGGTCGGGCAGTAGGGGAAAAGGCCGCGATGAGAAGAAGAATTATCAGAGGCGCCTTCGTCGCCACGCTCGGGATGGCGCTGACAGCCCTCTCGGCTTGCGCGCATAAGGACCTGGTGGCGCCCTGCACGCGCGACAGTTCTTTGTGGTCTTTTGGACGAGCTCTTGCGGCGGCGAGCGATTGCGGGCCGCTTCTCCCGATAAATCGCTAATTTGGGAGGAACCGGCGTGGACATCATCTCGGCGCTTTTCCAGAAGGTGGACGCCGTCGCCGCATCGGCGGTGCAACAGATTTATCAGTCCATCTCGTCTGGCCTCGCGCCTGTGTTCACCGTGGCGCTGACAATCTACGTCGCATATTGGGGATATGAAATGATCTACGGGCGCGCGCCGCTCACAGCGGGCGCGTTTCTATGGCGCATCTTTCGTATTGGCGCCATCTACACATTGGCCTTCAGCTGGGGCGATTTCTCCGCGATCGTCGTGGACGTGTTCACGAAGGGAGCGGACGGCGTGGCGACGGCGGTTTGCTCAGGCGTCGGCGGCGCCAACTGCGGCACGCCGGAGACCTCGATTTCCTCGACGCTTTCGACGCTCTTCACTAACGCTCTCACGGCGGGCAAGACCGTGGCCGCTTCCGGCGGCTGGGGCGCCGCGATCGGCCTCTCGCTGCTCGCGATCGTGCTGCTCATCGCCGCGGTCGTCTTCATCACGATCGCCGTGAGCCTCGTCCTGGTCGGCAAGATCGCTCTGTTCGTCCTTCTCGGGCTGGGGCCGCTGTTTATCGCCATGGCGCTCTTCAACTTTAGCTCAGTCCTCTTCACCGGGTGGCTGCGCACCTGCGCGCAATATGCGATCGTTCCGGTCGTCGTTTATGGAATTCTCGGATTTCTGCTGACGCTCATGAACTCCACCATCACCAATTTGGGATCAGTCACGGACGCATCGTCGGCGATGACGGTAATCGCGCCATTCTTGATCCTTTGTGGCGTCGGAAGCGCCTTGCTGCCGCTTTCCCTCCAAATCGCAGCCTCGGTCGCTGGCGGCTACGCGTTGCGCGACGTCATCGACCTTCAAGGCCGGGCCCAAAGCGCCTGGCGGCTTTGGCGAGGCTGGCGCGGCAACGGTTACGACCAAGCCGCGCTTCCGCCGCCAAGCGGCGGCGGATACACGATCGGTCCAGGCGGCGCCACCGTGCAGCGCGGTGCACGCTACGACCCGCGCGCGGAACAGGTAGCGGCCGCCCTTATTGAAAGCCGCGCCGCTCAACTTCGCCGCGAACAGGGATAGGAATCCATCATGTCAGACGATGTGCAGGCCGGCGGGCGGTCGCCGCTGGTGAGCGACAGCTATTTCCATGATGGCGCGCGCTGGGAGCGGGACATCTACCGCCGGCTCGAGCTCTCCAGAAACGCCTGGCGCGTCGTCGCGAGCTTGATGGGCCTCGCGCTTCTCGCGGCGCTCGTCGCGCTCTTCATGCTCATTCCCTTGAAATCCACCGAAGTCGTGACGCTCTTGGTGGACAAGGCGACGGGCTATGTCGAGGTTGCGCGGCCGCTCGAGAGCGGGGGCCCGATTTCCGAGCGCGAGGCGGTGACGCAGGCGAACATCGTCCGTTTCATCCGCGCGCGCGAAACCTACGATCCGCCGGCCCTGAGGGACAATTTCGAGCTCGCGTCGCTGCTCTCGAGTGGAAGCGCGAGCAAAGAACTCGCGGAACAATTTTCCCTGACCAATCCAAACAGCCCGATGAAACTTTGGGGTCCGACTGGACGCGTCAAAGTCTATGTCAAAAGCGTAAACTTTCTCACACACGGCTGGATGGACAACCCCAAGGCGCTCGCAACGGCGGCGGTACGGTTCATGACGACGCGCACCAATGAGCGCGACCAGGTCATTGAACATTGGGCCGCGAATGTCAGGTTCCGTTACACGCAGGAGCCGATGCGAAACGAGTGGCGCTTCGACAACCCGCTCGGGTTTCAAGTCGTCGAGTATCGCAAAGACCAGGAAACGGTGGCTCCGCTTGGCGGGGGAGGCGCGCAATGACGAAAGTTTTGCTTGCGAGCCTGCTGCTCGCCGCTTTGTCGTCGTCAGCCGTCGCTGAGCGCGCGCCTTTGCCGGTTCCAGCAGACTCGCGTCTGCGCACGGTGCCTTTCGAGAAGGATAACGTCGTCACGATCTGGGGAACGCGGGGCGTCTCGACAATCATCGTCCTCCATGACGACGAGAAAATTGCAACGGTCGCGCTCGGGGACACGATTGGCTGGCAGGCGGTGCCCGACCAATCGAAGCAATTTCTCTTTATCAAGCCCCTGGAGCCGGAGGCGGTCACGAACATGACCGTCGTGACGACGAGGAAGCGAATTTATTCCTTCGTCTTGCGGACGAGCAGCGGACACGATCGCCGGGTCGTATTCAAAGTCCGCTTCACCTATCCGGACGAAGAAGCAGACGCGCGGCTTTTGGAGAAGGCGCGCGAGCTTGCAGCCTTCCCCAATAAGCGGAATGCCGAAAACTCGTCGATCAGAAACTTCGATTACAGCTACAAAGGCGCGCCGTACGTCAAACCCGAGCACGTCTTCGACGACGGAACGAAGACTTATTTTCGGTTTTCGGGCGACGTTCCCGGGATCTTCCTGGTCAATCCCGATCGCTCTGAGACACTCGTGAACTACCGGCGCGAGGGCGGCATGATTGTCGTCGATCGCACAGCCGGTCAATGGACGATGCGCAACGGGGCCGCGACCGCTTGCGTCTTCAACATGCGCGCCGAACCTGACCCGCCGCCAAAGATGCAAGAGACGGACGTGCAACCCGAAATCCAGGCCGTCCATGCGCCCGAGGGCGGCTTCTTGACAAACTTTCTTTCAAACGGCCTCGCGCCGAGCGCCAGCGCGCAGCAATAACAGGAGCGCCGGATCATGGCTGCTGATTTCGAGGAAGAAGGCCGGCTGGCGAACGAGACGGTCACACGCCAATCGTCGAATCCCAATATGGCGCTGGGCGGCGTCGCGGTTCTTGCCGCGGCGGTCATTATCGCCCTCATGTGGTACGCGTCGAGTCGTAAGCAAAGCAAACCGCAGAACGCCGGCGACGAGTCATTTGCGACCGCGAGGCTGCAACCGGGCGCGTCTTTCGACCGGCCGTCGCCAAAAGTGGAAGCCGCCAAATTCGTGATTCCCGCGCCTCCGGCTCCTCAGCCTGCTGCTGTGGTCAGCCCTGCGCCCATAACAGACCCTAAGCCGGACGATAGCGAAGCGCGGCGGCTGGCGGAGCTCGAACGGCTGCGCAAGGAAGCCGAAGCGAAGGTCGAAGCCCGCCTTCGTTCGCCCATGCTCGCGATCAACGACCGGGAAGGAACGGCGTCGGTCGATCCTGCGGCAAGGGTCGGCGCCGAGAGGGACGAGGAAGACCCGAATCGCCGCTTCCTTCGCAACGCCGAAAATGACGTGACGCGGGCGCGGGCTGTGAAACACGCGCGGATCGACGCGCTGGTGCCGCAGGGCTTCATGATCCACGGCGTCCTGGAAACGGGCATTCAGTCCGGCCTTCCAGGAAATGTGAGGGCGTCAGTGAGCGAAGACGTCTATTCGTTCGACGGACGTCGGGTCCTTATCCCCAAGGGAACGATGCTCACCGGCGAATACCGCTCCGGAATCGTCCGGGGGCAGTCGCGCGTCATGATCATCTGGACGCGCCTGCTGCGGGCCGACGGGGTGTCGCTGATGCTCGGATCCTACGGGACAGATAATCTTGGTCGCACGGGTCTCGCAGGCGAGGTGGACAAGCATTTTCTCGACAGGTTCGGAAATGCCGCCCTGCTGACGCTCACCGGCGGCGTCGCGCAATTCGTGGCCTCGCTCGGTCAAAACCAAAATGTGGCGACGAGCCAGCAATATGCGCTGGATCCGGTGACGGGCCAGCTCGTGCCCATAGTCGGCAATCAGAACTCCGTGCTCTTGAGCGCGCGGCAGATCGGGGCCCAGTCGACCTCGCAAGCGATCACGCGCATGGCGGTAGAGGCGCTGAGAGACGAGATTCACATTCCGCCGACGATCTATGTCGATCAGGGCACGAGAATTCTCGTCTTTGTGAAGCGCGACCTCGATTTCTCCGACCTCTATGCGGACCCTGTGAAAGAGGCGCTCTATGAACTCAAGCACCCCAATAAGCGCCCGCGGCGCGACCAAGATACCGCTTTGGGAGACCCTGCCGGTGTTCTTTCGGAACGCCGCGGAGCCCATTCGGGTCTGGTTACAAAACCCTGACGTGATCGAGATCTGCGTCAACCGGCCGGGGGAAGTGTGGGTCGAGGCGCTGGGCAAGCCCGACATGGAGCGTTTCGAGGTCCCCGCATTGACCGAAACGGCTGTGAGGCGCCTAGCCGAACATGTAGCCTCGACCACCCAGCAGTCCGTGAACTCGTCGACGCCGCTGCTGTCGGCGGCGATGCCGCATGGGGAGAGATTTCAGGGGGTGCTTGCGCCGGCGGCGCCCGATGGCGGCGCGTTCTCAATCCGCAAGCAGGTGATCGCCAATCTCGGCCTTGATGACTATGCGCGAATGGGCGCCTTCGAGGGCGTGAAGGTGAGAGGGCCGCTCAAGGCGGACCTGAACCACTATCCGGAGATCGAGACCGAGCTTGGCGGGTTACTGCAGGACGTGACGCCTGAGGGCGTGCAAAAGGCGCTCGCCTTCGCGGTCAAAAACCACGTGACCATGATTATTTCTGGAGGCACGTCATCGGGCAAGACGACATTTCTGAACGCGCTCCTCAAAGAGGTTCCAGCTACTGAACGCGTGATCTCGATCGAAGACACGCGCGAGCTGCAGCCGCCGCAGCCGAACTGGTTGTCCTTGCTCGCTTCCAAAGGCGGGCAGGGGCTGGCGCAGGTGACGGTTCAAGACCTGCTGGAATCGAGCCTGCGATTGAGGCCGGACCGGCTGTTTCTGGGCGAGATTCGCGGCGCCGAGGCGGCGACCTTCCTTCAGGCCGTTAATACGGGCCATCCCGGCTCCCTGACCACGCTGCACGCCGACAGCTCCTACGGCGCCTTTGAGCGCCTGGCGCTGATGACGCTGCAATCCGATCTCAAGCTAAGCAAGGCGGAAATCATGGACTATGTCCGCTCGGTCATACCGATGGTCGTTCAATTGCGCCGCCGGCCGACGCGCGGCGTCGCGGAAATTTATTTCCGGGGCTTTGGCAAGAAGGCGTGAGAGGACCGATGCGCTGGCCGCTCTATCTCCTCGGCGCGCTCTGCGCCTTCGCGGCGGCCTTTCTTCTCTGGGAGGCCTCCTACGCGCTCGCGGTCGCCTGGCGCACGCACAACTGGTTGCTCTGGCTTCGCTTTACGCGAGGATTTGAGCTGCTCTTGCCTCTGCGCGCCGCGCAAAGCGAGTGGGGAGATCCAGTCGTCCAGAATTTGGTGGCGCGGGCGACGCTCGGCGCCACGATCGCTGTCGTGGTCGTGTCCGTCATCGCCATGCAGATTGTTCACGGCGTTCGCGCGATGAGGCCGCCGCTCGGGGGCTCGAGACTCGCGACGCTCAAAGATCTGCAGAAAGCGGATCTGCTGAACGGCGAGCCCGGCTACTCGATTTTCCTCGGACGCTTTAGCGGCAAGGACGTGCGCTACAGCGGCGCGAGTCACATCTATGTGAACGGGCCGACGCGCTCCGGCAAAGGCGTCGGCTTCGTGCTCCCAAACGCGCTTGAATGGCGCGGCTCTTTGATCGGCTTGGACATAAAGCGCGAGATGTGGACCCAAATAGGCGCCGCTCGCGCGGCCATGGGCCAGCGGGTTTTCCTGTTTTCGCCTGGTTCGGCGGAATCGCATTGCTGGAATCCCCTCGATCTCGTATCGGGTTGGCCGGAAAGGGCGACCGATGTGGCGAATATCGCGCGAAGCCTCATTCCCACGCCGGCGACAGGAGATTCTTACTGGGCGGAAACTGCACGGGGACTCTTCGCCGGCCTCTTGGGCTATGTGCTCGACAGCGACACTATGCGCGGACAGCGCACGATAAAATCCGCGCTCAAGATGATGAGCCAAGGCCGCAGCCTCGCCGCCGTGATGGCCGAGATTCTCGTCGCCGAACCGGATCTCAATGAGTTCGTGGCCGACAAATTTCGGCAGCATATTGGCCGCGAGGAAAAGCAGCGCATGTCCTTCGAGGCGCATATCGTCACTGCGCTCGATGGATGGAACAACGAGCTGGTCGACGACGCGACGAGCCGCAGCGACTTCAACATCTCGGATCTGAGGCGCAAGCCGTTCACGATTCTGATCGGCACGCCGGTCGGCAATTTCGGTTCAGTTGAAGCGGTCGTGCGCCTGCTCGTGCAGCAGGTTCACGACGTGTTGCTGAGGAGCCTTCCAGGGCTCGACGAGCCGCACAAGCTCCTTCTAATGCTCGATGAATTCTATCAGTTCGGCCGCATGCCCGAAATCGTCGACCGCGCGCCGCTCGTGGCAGGGTATGGATTCCAGATCGCCGTCATTGCGCAGGGTCTGACGCAGTTGGACGTGCGCTACGGCAAGCCGACGCGAGACATGCTCGTCGGCAATATGGACGTCAAGGTCTTGATCGGCGTCGGCGACGAAACGACCGCCAAATATTGCTCCGATGAAATCGGAAAGCAGTATATTCGCCGCGAAGGCTGGGGGACTTCGATCGGCGGCGGCAGCCTCGTCGGCGGCATGCCCCGCGCCAGCCGCACGACGCAAGGGCGATGGGAGCTCGAGCCCCTGATGCCGCCGGAAGCCCTTCGGCGATTGGATAGTAAAAAGTCGCTGCTGTTGGTTCGCGGCCAGTACGCGGCGGTCTTGGAAAAGATCAACTTTTTCACGGATCGCGGCTACAAGCGGAAGGTCGCGGCGTCGGCGCCCTTCGGCGCTCAACTGAGCGTGCCGGATGTAGGGACTGATGGCCTTTCGTCGGACTGGTCGGCTGATGCGGGAGCGACGATCGTGTCTGCTGCAAATGGGGCGAAGCACGACGCGGCGTTTGCGCGCGTGATGGCGGCCGCAGAGAAAATCTTCGTTGACGCTGGACCTTTCCGCGCGGCTTTCGTCGCGGCGATGAACGAAGCGAGCAATGAGCCGGTCGCGGCGCTTTGCAAAGAGCTTCGAACCGAACCTCAGTCGATCGCCGTTCTGAAGCAGCCGCGCCGCTTCTCGATACGATGCGCGGACCCGCCTGACGTTTTGACCAAGTCAGTGCGCGCTGAAATTGTCGCCGCCCGAAATCTCCTCAATGCGGACCGCGCCGAAAGGATGGGCATTGCTCATGGCGGATCTGGGTCTGACGATGTAAGCGGCGCTGCGCGCGTGTGTCCTCCCGTTGAAACGACGCCACCGCCGCCGCCCCTCGTCGTGGCAAACGCCGGCGTCGGCGGCAGTGAAGTGGAGAAGGTGCGGGAACCAGTGGACATGGTGGCCCTCGTCGCGGGCGTCAGTGCCGAAGCCGCCGAATGGGTGGAGGAGGTGAAGGCCACGGTCGCATCGACTATGGGGGGCGAAAAGCAAGCGGAGTTCAATGCCGACGTGGCGCGTTTGGATGCAGCAGCGGATCTTTTCCAAGACACGCCGGATGATCTGCGCGAACTCTTAACCGCCTAAGGCGACGCGTTGACATTGGGTCGATCGGGTCTCGCCCGGGAAAAAGCCAGACCTGCGGGCGCGCGATGCGCCACCACTCGCGCAAAACTCCAGCAGCCGCTGGCGAGAGCATCGCGTGGCGATCCTTGCCGCCCTTGCATGCTCGACGCGGAGCATCGTGCGCGTGCTGTCGATGTCCGAGACTTTGGGGAGACGACCTCGGAGACGCTCAGGCCGGCGCCATAGGCGACGCTGAGAGCGGGCTCGTATTTTACGCCGAGCGCGGCCTCCAACAGGCGCGCAACTTCCTCGGGGCTGAATACGGCCGGCAGCTTGCGCGGCTCGTGGACGAACATCAAATGCCTTGCCGCGTCGGCGCGATTGAGCGTCACGCCGAAAAAGACCCCGTGACGGTATTTTTCATCCTTGGCGGGCGGACGTAGTCGCGTTCAAGTGCAACTGGAAAAGACGCAAGTCTTCGGGGTGGCCGTGTCCGGCGATCGACCCAGCCGACGTTCGGGGTTTGCACCGAGTAGTTGGGCGGCGAATTAACCAGTAGAAGCGGTCCCCTTGGCGCTACTACCGCGGCTCCTTCTTTTTCGGCGTTTGGATCGAATTCGATCTTGATGAGCCGCGGCTTCTTGAGGATCCAGTGACGGCCATCCCTCAATCAGTCGGCGCCGGATATTGTCCGCGACGCCCGGACTCTTGATGTAGACGCCGATCTCACCTAACGGAGAATCGAAGCGTGTGTCAGCTGACGACCAATTCAGGCTGGTGATTACTAAATGATCATCATCCCAGAGAAGAAACTTACCGTGCAACTCACGATCACGAATTTGGAGGAGTCGGACACCGACCGAGCCGGCTAGAGTTGCAAGGTCCTTTGCGTCTTTCTGTGTGACCGGTCCCGAGGGTTTCGAATAACAAATAAGTCCCTGCACTGAACGCTTCGCGGCAGCCATCATTGGTATAATCGTGCGGGCTTCCGCTGCCAACCCAAGGCGGTCCCCCCCGACCATAATCGATTTCTCGGCCGTTTCACGTGCTAGCCGCATAAGCTCGGCATGATCGTCTCCCCTGATAAGCCGCAATTCTGCGTCGCCTTCTGGAGCGGTATGCGTACGCAGCGTACGGGCAAGTGACGTCAGGTCGGAAGCCGTCTCGGAACTCGTGGCAACATCGAAGATAAGCTCCGCACACTCCTGAGCGACCTGTGCGACGGCATGAGGATGGCGCAAGACAACGGATGCTTCGACGCGATTAAAACCGCTGTACAGCCAATTGCACGAACCAACGACGGCAACGAATTCGTCAGCGGCCCGGCCAGTGGCATCCGCGATCAACAGCTTGGCGTGAGAGCGTGTGGTGTAAAGATGAACTCTTGCTCTTCCGCGCAGATTCTGGTCTGCCGTGATCCGATGATTGATCGCGATGGCCGCCTCCAGATTGGCTGTGCGATCACTTTCGTCACGATCCGCGCCCCAAAAGATATCGATCCTGACGCCACGTTTGGCAGCTCTGGCGAACTCCGCTTGCAGTTCGATGAATGCGCCCTCGCGTAGGAACGTCGAGTGCATAATCAATCTGGAGCGGGCTTGTCGGAGAATCTCGATCAGACGGTCGCGGTGATCCTGTCCGCTGAGCACGATGTCGTCCGGGCGGATTGGGACGGTGCGAACGATGTTTCCAGCGTCGGTAGAAATGATGGCTCTACGCGGCGGCTTGATCGTCAATGCCGCGCCAGGCTTGTTCTCCTTGGCCGCGCGACGGATCGCCGAGACTAGCTGTTCTGCCGGATCGGGTGGTAGACCTTTGATGCTGTCGCCGATCACAGTAAACAGGGCAAACTGATCAACGGTGTCCGAAGCGCTGTAGTCGACGCTGGAAAGCTCTTCGTCGTCAGCCAGCACCTGATCTGCTGCAGCGTAAAGCTTTAGGCTCGACAGCCGCCCCCATCCACCGTCAATGACGACACGGCGGACGTCATGCCCGCGCTCGATCGACTCGATTTCTCCGGACCGATATGGCTTTAGATCGCGCAGACCATAGGCCCGCCAAGCGAAAGGCTCCATTGAAAAGGATATTCTGCGGGCGATCCGCCGCGTAACCGGCGGCAAAGTGGCGAAGGTTTCGACGACTTCGCGGCCGGCCTCGGTAGCACGAAATGAGGCGCCTTTCGGGGCAGCTGCAAGCTCGACCCACCCAAATCGCATCATCCGCAGAATAATTTCGGCGATCAAACGGGCAGGAATGCGAGCAACCTTAGCCAGTTCACCGGCGGTGCTGGGCTCGGCCGCCAATGCCCATAGGATGAGCCGATCGACGCCGCTCCAATGGCGTCCCTTATCGACCCATACCCTGAGGCGCGCTAGCTTGACCGGTACCGCGACGCGCACGGCGTTCTTGCCGCTCATGGCTGTGCGTCCGTCGTCAGCAACGAGTACGGTACCATCTTGAACTTCGGCGTCTTTCCATCGGGGAGCATCTCTTCAGCCAACCGGTCGAACACCTCCGACATTTTCGCAAGAAATGCTGGTACGGTGCGATCTTCTTTGTGGTGCCGCCGGTATCGCCGTCCCTGGACACGCAGAAACTCCATGCTGCCGACGATGATGAGTTTCCATTTCGCCCGGCTGAGCAACACGTTCATTCGGCGCCGGTCACGCAAGATGCCAAGGGCCGCTCGTCCGATGTGATCGTTGTTTCGCACCAGAGAAACGATAACGACATCAGCTTCGCTACCCTGAAACGAGTCGACCGTGCTTGCAAAGCCGGGCGAGTTGGTCCCCGGTTTGAAATCAACGATGTTCCCGAGCCTGCTCTGCAAGCTATCGTCGATCGCCCGGCCCAGACGTTCGACTTGCTCGTTGTAGGGGGAGAGAACGGCCAGCGTTGAAGGTTCGGTCGGCTTCGTCGGGGCCGCCCTCAACATTCCGAGGAGGGACAGCACAGCCTGTAGTTCCGCCGGATTGTGATATATTGGGCGTTGTTCTCCAGCGCTACCTTCCCGCTGCACATAAGGAAGGTCAATGAAAACGATCGGTGACGAGGGCAGGCGCGCGTCGGTAATCGTGAACGGCGGCTGCTCGCTGTAGAATTCTGCCTCGCGATCTGCGGGCGTCTTGAGTGTTCCCTCATAGAAACATTCGGAGATCACAGTGGCGATGACTGGATGCATCCGATGCTGCTGCAGAAGTTCGGTCGCAACCCGACGCCGGCGCTGATCGGACCGTTTTTGCCGGTCAAGTTCGTTGGTCACCAGGCTCTCAAATAGCAACAGCATGCGGCGCGCCGATGCACACGTCTCGCTCAAGACACTATCGTCCTCGATGGCCTCTTTGAGATCGTCCAGTCCAAAGTCGCGGAAGATGTTGCCGATGAGTAGATCGCTTTCTGCGAGGGCCCGCTTGACCCGCGTTTGATCCTGCAGGAATTCCGCGATCCGGTCCGTGTCGAAGGGCGGCAATTGATTGTGGTCCCCGATCAGCAGGCGTCTCATCGAGAGCAATTGAGGAGCGAGAAGTTCTGGTCCAGTCGCTTTCGCGGCTTCCTCCACGATCGTCCAGTCGAACTGCGCGCCATCCTCGATCAGGCGTGCAAGGTCTGCGGAGTTGGTCGTCGAGAACAAAACGTTGGCCGATTGCAGGACGAGTGCTTCAAACGAACGCCGTTGGCGCAATGTCGTCAGGGAGAGTTTCGCTCGGAGATTTCCTGTTACGTCCGCCGCCGAGATCATCTCGCTTAATGATTGCTGGATGGCGCGCGGTGCCCGGCGAAGGAGTGGGCTATCCTGGAGTTCTTTCAGATAGGATTTAGCACGATCAGGGGTTTGTGCGCCTGAAAGGTCAGCGCCGTTGTCCGCTTTGGATCGAACCAGAATGACATCATCGGCCAATCCAGTATTTTTGAGCATTTTTTGAACGGAGGCCGCGAGGTGATCCAGGGCTTGATGCGCTTGCGCGCTCAGGAGAAGCCGGATCGTCGGAACTCCCGCCAGGACTCGGCGCACAAGCTCTGTGACCAGTCTGGTCTTGCCCACGCCGGGCGGCCCAACAACAAGTTGGGCTGGACCGGTGGACCAGATTGAACGCAGTGCTTCCTGTTTTGACTCGTCAAGCTTGCCGAAATGATCGTCCTCAACAAGCGGCTCATCTTGGTAAGTGCGCAATCGTCGCCGCGGATCACCCAGCATGTGCGCGAGTTCAGACTGGGTCGAGAGCGTCATCAGCATGCGAAGCCGGCGCCGAAGAACCTGTTCCGCGCCCGTTTCATCCACTTTGCGCAAATGGAGTTGCGCGTTCGGTGGGACAACGCCATCCAGAATCTCGAACTCGTAA
Organism: Methylocystis parvus OBBP; assembly: GCF_027571405.1. GTDB lineage: Bacteria > Pseudomonadota > Alphaproteobacteria > Rhizobiales > Beijerinckiaceae > Methylocystis > Methylocystis parva. Next base: position 204,188 of record NZ_CP092969.1, on the reverse strand, counting down.
AGGCGTCGGTTTTTCTTCTGAACTGGACGAATAAAACGCACGTTCGCCGCCGCGCGAACCGTCATGCCAAGTGCTGCCGCTTCGGTGAGTTGCCACTCGGCATCGACATCAGCTTCTTCGCGGTCGAAAAGCCTTCGCATTAGCTTGTGCGGGTCGTCCACACTGAGCGCCTGCGACAGACGAATGCGATTCTCCGAATCGCTAGCCGCGATTTCGGCGATTCGTTTATTTCCTTGACGCCGTTGATTGACCAGCTCAACTGGCGCGATCTCGGCTGCCTTGAACAGCGCCTCGGCGATCTGCGCAAGAAGCAAGCCGCGCCGTACGGGGAGAGTCGGATCGCCATCCGGAGTCATGTCGAACGTTGCGCTCCAATCCAGCGCATCGGTACGCAACTCATTCAAGCGACGCGGCGCGGCCGCAAATCGGACAATTTCGATCCGATGAGCTGGAAGATCAATTGTTTCTCGTCGCCCCAAATATATTTCATTCCTAAAGCGGGCGCTGTTGCACGAGGCTACATTCCAGGTCTCGTCAACCCCCGCGAAACGAAGCGGCTGGAGGTCGTAGACCAAGCTTTCTGTCATCAACAGGATATCGCCCCTCGCCGTACGAGTGAGAGTTGCACCCGTCTCCAAATCTGCGTGAACAAAATCGATCTGGCTCTCGGCATCGTCGGTATCGAATGCGTCGCCTGAGGCCGCGTTCAAGGTGACAGAAAGACGGCTCATTTGTCCAAGCCGAAGTGCCAGGACATAGCGGCCGTTGTCTGCGAATGCCTCTACATCCAGCTCATTGAGAATGGCGTCGATTCGGCTTGTGACTGTCGCCGCATCAAGGATGCGATTGCGCTCCGGTTCAAACAGAAGCCGCACCAGATCGATTTCGGAAGCCCGCAGATCAATTTTTGCGCGCCTTTCAATGAACTGGATCTCCTCTTCGTCGAGCTTGTCAGCATCGAGGCCTATGAGATCGGTCACAACCCGACCAAGCGCGCGCCAATCATCCAGGAAGGAGAAAATGACCGAGCCGACCGGACGGCTTTTCGCGATGACGCGCAGGGGCGCTTTGGCAATCTCGGCGACCCGCAGACAAAATTCGAAACCGCCAAGGCGGAAGTCGGGCATGGTCGTCGCCCCGGTTGAATACACAGCTCGCGCATCTATTCGCCCATGGACCAGACCTTGGGCATGGACCGCGCCAAGAGCCTCCGCCAGACGACGTATATTCGCCCAAAGGAGCGCACGTTGACGCGGCCCCTGCAGCACACGGAGCCAATGATCGGGACGAACAAACCGCGAAGCGTGTTCTAGCGGAGCGATATCGCTCGGCATGGTGATGTAAAACGCGTCGTCACTTTCTCCGGAAGCCAGAACCTCCACGACGACCTCATCGGCATGAGGAAAGGCGCGCACCCGTTCGCTCTGGCGCATCTCGTGCCGCCAAAGTTCTCGAAAGTCCTCATCGACGGCGGTTCCGGCTTTCTTCCAGTATTTGAGAACCACCGGGTCGCCAGACCGCCGGTCGGTTGCGCGAATCACGGCAGATTTCAGGGCGGCAGTGTCCGGTGATGACAGGAATGTCTCGTCGAGCTCAAATCGCTGCTCAAGAGTATCTGGCTGACTTTTGGCACTCTTGAGACGCACCATCTCCACCCATCCATGACATTATTCGAATCGGTCGCTAACGAGCCCCTACATTCTATGTTTCTTGTTTTGTTCGCAGCAAGCAAAAGGTACATTTGCATAAGCTTATGGATTGGCCGACATAGTCGATCATGCTCAGGTCGGGAGGACGCGCATCGTCTGCAGTCCCAAGAGCTATGGCCCGATGCGGCCGGGGAAGCGGCTGGAGAGCGCGGAGTTCGGCGTCGGGAAGGTCGTCGAGGTCTGATTAGGAGGAATGGCGGCCTGCTATAATAGCGGCGCCACAGCTCCTCCTCGGAAACTCCGTTTGCAGCCTTCAGCCAACTCGACCCCGCCCAAGGAAACCCTCGTCGGGTCCGTCGAGCGGGTGACCTTCCACAACGAAGACAACGGCTTCGCGGTCCTGAAGGTGAAGGCACGGGGCAAGCGAGATCTGGTCCCGGTCGTCGGGCATGTCGCCTCGATCTCGGCCGGCGAGTTCATCCACGCCGTCGGCGTCTGGACCACCGACCGCGCGCACGGGCTACAGTTCAAGGCGGACTTCCTCAAGACGACGCCGCCGACGACTGCGGAGGGCATCGAGAAGTATCTCGGGTCCGGCATGGTGCGGGGCATCGGACCGGTGCTCGCCAAGCGGATCGTCGCCGCCTTCGGCGAGAAGACCTTCGAGATTATCGAGGCTGAGCCCGAAAGGATGCGGGAGGTCTCGGGCATCGGCGAATTCCGCGCCGGTAAAATTGTCGCCGGCTGGGCCGAGCAGAAGGCGGTGCGCGACATCATGGTCTTCCTGCACGCCAATGGCGTCGGCACGTCGCGGGCCGTTCGTATCTTCAAGACCTATGGCCACGACGCCATCCAGGTCATGACGGAAAATCCTTACAGGCTGGCGCGGGACATCCGCGGGATCGGGTTCAAGACCGCCGACGCCATCGCCATGAAGCTGGGCATGGCGCGGGATGCGCCGCAGCGGGTCCGGGCGGGGATTTCCTACGCCCTTCAGGAGGCGATGGACGAAGGCCACTGCGGCCTGCCGGTGGAGGAGCTGGTCAAGCTCACCGTCACACTGCTCGATGTCGACGAGCGCATCGTCCAGAGTGCGCTGAAAGCGGAACTCGCCGATGGCGAGGTCGTCGCCGATGCGATCGAGGGGAAACCCTGCGTGTTCCTGCGCGGCCTGCACCTCGCCGAGCGCGGCGCCGCCGACCGGCTGTTGGCCTTGGCCCGAGGGGCGTCGCCGTGGCCGACGATCGACGCCGCGAAGGCCATCCCCTGGGTCGAGGCGCGAACCGGAAAGACGTTGGCGGCCTCGCAGCGCGCCGCCGTCGAGACGGTCCTGGCCTCGAAGGTCGCCGTCGTGACAGGCGGCCCCGGCGTCGGCAAGACGACGCTGCTCGACGCCATCCTCCGCATCCTTGCCGCCAAGGGAACGAAGCTCCTCCTGGCGGCCCCCACCGGTCGCGCCGCCAAGCGTATGGCCGACCAGACCGGCCTCGAAGCCAAGACCATCCATCGCCTGCTGGAGACCGACCCGAAGAACGGCGGGTTCCGCCGCGACGCCGACAATCCCCTCGACTGCGATCTCCTTGTCCTCGATGAGACAAGCATGGTCGACGCGACGCTGATGTTTTCGGTGCTCAAGGCGATCCCGCCGCGGGCCGGGCTGCTGCTCGTCGGCGACGTGGACCAACTCCCCTCGGTCGGGCCGGGGCAGGTACTCGCCGACGTCATCGCCTCCGGCGCGCTGCCGGTCGCGCGGTTGACCGAGGTCTTCCGGCAGGCGGCGGAGAGTCGGATCGTCGTCAACGCTCACCGCATCAACCGCGGAGAGATGCCGGAATGGCCCAAGCGCGAGGAGACGTCCGATTTCTATTTCGTCGAGGCCGGCGATCCGGAAAAGGGCGCGGCCAAGGTCGTCGAGATCGTCCGGGACCGCATTCCCCGGCGCTTTGGCCTCGATTCCATCGCCGACGTGCAGGTCCTCTGCCCGATGCAGCGTGGCGCCCTCGGCGCCCGGTCGCTCAACGCCGATCTCCAGAAGGCCCTCAACCCGAACATGGCCGAGAGGGTCGAGCGCTTCGGGTCGACCTTCGCGCCTGGCGATAAGGTGATGCAGACGGAGAACGACTACGACCGCGAGGTGTTCAACGGCGATCTCGGGCGCATCCTCCGCATCGATCAGGCCGACGGCATCCTGTGGGTCGATTTCGACGGGCGCGAGGTTGAATATCCGTTCGGCGAACTCGACACGCTGGTTCCCGCCTATGCGACGACGATCCACAAGTCGCAGGGCTCCGAATATCCCGCCGTCGTCATCACCCTCGCGACCCAGCACTACACGATGCTGGCGCGCAACCTCGTCTACACGGCGGTCACGCGCGGCAAGCGCCTTGTCGTTATCGTCGGGCAGCGGCGCGCCCTCGCCATCGCCGTGCGGACACACGGGCGGAAGCGGAGGTGGACGAAGCTGAAGGAGTGGCTCACGGCGACATGAAGACGCAGGGCGAAGGCGAATGGCTGCCTGCGCGGCTTCTGGTCTGCGTCCTTGCGGGCGCCTAGATGATCAAAGCCAATGGGAAGACAAGAGCCGGAGCGGAGTTAAATCTTGGATAAGAGCGTCATCATCGTTTGCCCCCAGTGCGGCAGCCTGAACAAGGCGCCGGATTCCAAGCTTCAGTCCGGCAATCTACCCAACTGTGGTCGGTGTCACGCCCCGCTATTCGACGGCCACCCGGCCGACCTTGCGAGCGCAGAGGACTTCGATCGAATGATCGGCAAGACAGAGCTTCCGGTTCTGGTCGACTTCTGGGCTGGATGGTGCGGGCCGTGCCGCGCGATGGCTCCGGAATTCGAGGCCGCCGCGCGCGACCTTGAGCCGATGGCGCGCCTCGCCAAGCTCGACACCGAGCGCGTCCCCGAGATCGCCGCCCGCTTTGGTATCCAAAGCATTCCGACGATGATCCTCTTTTCGCGCGGACGCGAGATTAATAGACGAAGCGGGGCCCTTGGCCGCAGCGCGATCATCGCCTTCGCACAAAGCGCAAGCTGATTGAGGCGGTTGCCGGTCCTGCGCGGGGAAATGAAAAGCGCTCAAGCGCTCCCCGCGCCGGAGCATGTCGTGAATTCCACGTCGAATTTCAGGAAGCGGTCGAACAGCGGCGTTTTCCGGTAGAGATGCGTTTCGACCCATTCATGCGTCTGGGACTTCTCCGCGCTGCGTTCAAGTAGACCGAACCAGAACAGCGGCTGCAGGACGCGGGCCTCGAAGGCCAGCGAGCCGCGGTCCCAAATCCCCGGCTCGACGACTTCCGCCGTCGGAACGGCGCAAAGCCGAGAAAGCCGTTCGGGCGTCTGCCAATCCCATGCGGCGACAGCAAGCGACCACAGAACGATGCCAATGTCGCCTTGCGGCCAAGAGCCGAGCAGCCCGCGCCCGAAGTAGGACAAATCAAGGCGCCAGAGCGCCGTATGGAAAAGGATGGCTTGCAGAGGGCCGAATCGCTGCTGGGATAAGAGTTCGCGCGCCGCTGGCGTCGTCGTGAGCACGCCTTTGCGACGACGGAGCAAGCCGGCGTGCGCCGCCGTCACTCGAATGAAATGCAGAGGCATGAAATCGGGCTCGTTGACGACCTTGTACAGACCGAGGGTGCTCGCCTTTTCATATCCCGGCCACTCGAAACGGTCCCGCATGTCGTCGACGACCACCCTGGCGAGATTGCCCGTGGCGGTCAATTTCAGCCCGTCGCCTTTCGATGCAGCATCGAGAAGGACAATCGCGTTCCGCAGGACGGGGGACATTCCGGCGTCCGCCTCTGTCAGGTCCGGCGAGATCCGCAGGGCGCCGGGCCGGTTCGACGGCTCCTTGCGCAGGGCCTCGAGACTTCTCGGATCCAGCGACAGCCACGCCGGCTCCACAGCCCCGAACCATTCCGCCGCGCCGGGAAGGTCCAGTAACGACTTGAATAGCTTGTTCGTTGGGACCACGCACGCCTCCATTCTCGCAATGGAGCGGGTAGCTCCCCGCGACGGATCCTGATTGAAGGCTTTCCTACGGGCAAGCGGACGGCTTCGACGTGGGGGAGATGGGGATGGAACCCCGGCGGGCCAGGTTGAAATCGGCGCTTTCCCGGTCTGGGGTTGGTTAATGGTCGGTATCGATGCCGGTTCGAGGCGCTGTCCGAGTTCGGGGATTGGCGGGACGTATCAAGGACGAAACGGGATCGAATCGCGGCCTCCAAGTCGGCTGAGATAAAAGGTGTCAAATTCGTTTCTTGAGAACGCCGGCCACGGCGTTGAACCATCCGCCCAGCATCATCCAGCTTTAGCGCCCACATGCACCGCCAGCCACACCGTCGGCTCGTTGGCGTCCGTCCATTCGACACGATGCCGAGCATGGGCCGGGATTTCCACATAGTCGCCCGGACGCAGGATCCGCTGCGCGGCCTCGCCCTCAAACAACAAGCCCGCCGAGCCGCTCAGCAGCACGACCCATTCCGCCTGCTCTTGGTCGTACCAGAACCCAGGCTGGCTGGCTTGCCCGGTGGAGACGATCCGCTCGATCCTCGCGCCCGGAAACTCGGCCAAGATCGTGATCTCTTCATCGACCAAGCGTTCGGGTAGGTTCGCAAACAGGTTCCTGGTGGCGAGCATCCGCTTCCTCCCTGCGGCGGCATTCCCCTCAGGCGTCCCGTGCCCCGTCAAATGGAAGTAGTCCCTGCTTCCGGTGAGCATCAGGGCCAGCCCGTCGATGGCGGCCAACACCGTGGACGACGAAAAATACAGCGGACCTGAGATCTCCATGCGCGCCTGTTCGCGGGTGATGGTCTCCCGGCAGTCGCCCATCGCCGCCAAGAGGCGCTCGCGGTCCACAAAGCGATCCGATCGGCGGTTCGATCTGCGGGGCATGGACATAGCCTCTCTCGTTCTGTATTCGTTCTTACATGAGGAGGGCGACCTCCGGAAGGGCTGGGGATGGGATTGCCGACAGGGAAACGAGTTTGCGACTGTCTCGCGCTGGCGTTTGCCTTGCACGGATTCCTTGCCGTCTGCGCGGCGCCGGCCCGAGCCGCGGACGTCGAAATCCATTACGCGCCTGCCGAGAACCTCGAGCGCGTGGACGTCGACCTGCTGCGTTCGGCCCATACGAAGATCGACATGGCGGCCTATTCGCTGACCGATTGGCCGGTCATCGACGCCCTGATTGACGCCCACCGGCGCGGGGTGGTCGTTCGCATCGTGCTCGACCCCAGCCAACAGCATGCCCTCGACCGCCTGCGCGAGATCACGGGCAGCATCCGCATAAAGGGGCCAGGGCCCTACATGCATCTGAAGTCCTATGCGACCGACGCCCGGATCCTGCGCTCGGGCTCCGCCAACCTATCGGCCTCGGGCCTCAAGCAGCAGGACAACGACCTCATCATATTGCGGGAGTCGGACGCCGCCCCCGCCTTCGAGGCCCGCTTCGAACAGATGTGGGCAAGCGCCAATCCGCTGCCGGCTCCCGGCAATCAATTCGCAAATCCAGCTCCCTCCTCCGCGCCGAAGAGGGATAACTCAGTCGCTGCGAATTGCCTGATCAAAGGCAACGTCAGCCGCAATGGCGAGCGCATCTATCACGTGCCGGGGGATCGCACATATGATCGCGTGCGTATGGATAAGGGGCCGGACAAACGCTGGTTCTGCACCGAGGAACAAGCGGTCGCCGCCGGGTGGCGGAAAGCCTCGACTTGGTAGTCCCTACCAAACGAAGGGCACCAAGCGGTATCTGACCTTTTCCGCGTAGGCGGCGTATTCGGGGAACCTCTCCGCGAGCACGCGCTCCTCGAAGACCGAACGGACGGCGAGCAGGATCACCAGCAGGGGCACGAAGACGAATCCGTAGGACGAACCGAGCAGCAACGGCGTTCCGAGCAGAAATAGGATCGCGCCGCCGTACATCGGATGGCGCACGACCCCGTAAGGACCGGTCATCACGATCCTCTGTCCGCGCTCCTCCTGTATCCTGACAACCGGCGCGGCGAAGGAGTTCTCCGCCAAGACGCGCCAGATGATCGCGTAGGACGCCAAGATGCAGACGGCGCCCACAGCCTCGGCCCACGCCGGCATGACGGTCGCTCGCCAACGGACGGCATCGAGACCTATGACAACGAAGGACGCCAAGTAGAGCGCGAAGAATAGCGACAGGATCGCCTTGTCCCATGCGGGCTGACCGGTTTGGAAGGGCGATGACAGCCGCGCCCTCAAGAGATCCGGATCGTGACGGGCGAACCACAGCCCCGCGGCCGCGCCGACCCCTCCGATGATGCCCAAGAAGCTCCAAGCCTCCGGCCAGGCGATCGTGCCAGCCGGCACGAAAAGGAGGGCGGTCATGCCGGCGAGCCAGACGGATGTCTGAAGGAAAAGTCGGATCAGCATGGCTGCCACCGCGGCGTGAGCAAAGGTGGAACAACGCCGGGGCGCGCTTGCGCGCGCCGACCGGCCTCGCGATCCTGCCCTCGTATGCTTATTGATTCCATCGCTGTTGACGGAAAGGTATCTGACACGAACCACCGCCAACAGCTGACCTCGGGAGAATGGGATTCAATCGTTAAGCGCTCCATGGCGACCGCATTTCGTGGAATCGAACAGCCGAAAGACGAGACCTTTTTACATCGACTCGCCTTCCGCTTCGTCGCGATTCTGACGGCGCTCGTCTTGGCGGAAGCGCTCGGCGTTCTCCATGTCGATGCGTTTTTGATCGTCGCGATTGCCTTGATCGAGCACGCGGCGCTGTTCAAAGCGAAGGGCTTGGATGGACTCGCTTTGCATGGGGTCCGCGGGGATTTCGCGAGCGGGACTGTTGTCCACGGCCCGCTCTGCTTCACGCGCCGCACGCGCTTCCTCCGGAGCGCGGTACGGCGCTCCTTCGGTTCCGGCTGCAGCGTTGGTTTCGTGAGCTTCCCTGGCGCGTGCCGCCTGGTGGGTTTCTCGTTGCGCCTCGACGTCGACGCGCTCGCGGATGCTGTTGAGCTCGATCGCGCGCTCGGCTGGCGTCGTGTTGAGGACTGGAGGGTCGGCGGGCCTTTGATGTCCCGCCTCCGGAAGCGGGACAGATTTCACAGGCGCGTCTGTCTCTTTGGCTTCGGCTCGTTCTTTTCCTTCTGTGACGCTCGCGCGCTGCGTTTCAATCTTGGCGCGGAGTTCACGAATGCGGTCCTGCAATTCCGGGTTTGTGATCTTGTAGCCATTCTCCGCCCCAAGTCTGGCTACGGTTTCCTTATATTCGTCGCTTCCACTGACGCTCAGCGTCTCCCATTTTTGAGAGGCGAGCTTTAAAGCCGCATTGACGCTCTCCCCGTTGCTCCAGTCGCGAACATCCAGCTGTTTGCCGCTGTCTATGAAAGCAAGAGTCTGGAACGCGCCAGTCTCTCGATCATGGCGGTTGTAGTGAATCTCTGTTCCCTTCTTCTTATTGGTGAACAGAGCGCCGACGTTCCGTGGCTCGGGCTCCACGAAACGGTCGCCCTCGATCTGTCCTGGGTTTCGTTCCAGCCGCTCTTGCTCTCTGGTTGCCCCTTCGGCGCGACCAAGGATGTCGCGTGACCGCCGCATCAGATCATCCTTGACCGCGCCCACGGGCAGGTAGCCGCCCAGCCGCGCCATGGCGTCGGCCATGTTGCGTCGGGCGGCCTCCATCGTTTCGGCTGTTCGCATGGCTTTATCCTCCTTGGAAACAATAGACTGCTCTTGAGCTCGCGGCGTCAGTGCGGCGTCGACGCGACGTTGGAAAGGCAAAACGGCGGCTTCGTCGATCCAGTCGACGGACTTGCGAAGCGCGTTGAGGGCAGGGGGCACGACGAAGACGTTCGCCGGTAGCTCGCGCGACGGGCGCAACTCCGCAATCCGCTCAGCGGGAACATCCAAATAGACAAGCCGCGTGGGCCCACTTTTCGCGGCATAGACCTCTGCAAGCGCGCGATCGATGGAAAAGAGGGGCGCGCGGTGTGAACCGTCTTTCACCGCCTCGACGCGATAGAGCCGCATCGCGCCGGCCGCATGCGGCGGAATAACAGCCGCCCGGCGCGCGGCCAATGATTTCCATTCGGAGGCCGCCTCGGCGGCGCGGCGACGGCCCTCGTCGCGCGTCGGGCGGTGAATTTCGCCGTTGTGCACCCGCTCGACGCGTCGCCGGACGCTCTCGGGCGCGATGCCGCGCTCGATCATTTTCGCGTCCTTGAGCTTATAGGAAGGCGCGTGAGCTTGGTCGAAGCGACGAACGGCCTCCATGGGGATCTGACGTTCGCGCGCTTCCTCGGCGAGCGTCTGACGCCATCGGTTGAAGTCCTGAATTCCGGGATGCAGCTTTTCGCCCCTGGCGCTCGTTAGCCTGACGGCGGCATGGACATGAATGTGCCGTCTGTTGGTGTGCATGACGAATACATACTCATGTCCCTTGAACTCGCGCGCGAGCGTCGCGCGCGCGGCGTCCATGAAGGCGTCTTCGTCGGTCCCTGGTTTCGCGCTCAAGATCACATGCGCGAAATCCCGAGGGCTGCTCGATCTCATGGCGGGGCGCCAAGTCTTGGCAATCTCCAGCGCCGGGTTGAAATTTTTTGGCTTCGGGCGATTCGCGTTGCTCGGCTGTTTTGCGAAGTGGCGATTGGCGGCCTCCTCCAGACTTATGCCGGCGTCGGTCTCCGCAGGAAGCGCGCCCGCCTTGGTGAGCGCCGCAAGTTGGGTCGTCGCGCCCTCGACGCCATGCGCCCAAACGGGCGCCGAGAGATCGACGTCGCGGCCAAAGGCGACCTCGGTCTTATCGTGGAAGCAACGAAGAGATTTCGCGTTGGCGTAAACCCGCTCCTTCTTCCCATGTACGTCATTACGGGCGCCGGCGGCGACAGCGACGAGATGCACGAGCGTCGAGTCGCCGCGCTCCTCCAGCCTCCAGGCGTAACGATGGCCGTCGAGGGCGGCCGCGAGGCCGACTCGCGCTTCCTCGGGACCGAGCCTCCCCTCGAATGTGAGCGTGACGCGGAAAATATCGTTCGAAGGCTCGCGCGCGTCGTCATCGCGCCAGTGCGCGGCGAGGTCGTCGACGGCGGCCTTGCCGGTCACGAGAGTCCCATCCTCGCGTTCCAGGGTGAGTTGGCCCTTATCGCTCTGATAGTTAAGAAGCGCCGCGGCGCGCGCGCTCCCCGAGCCGTAGCTCGCGAGCTTTACGACGGCGGCTTGAAAGCCGGCGGCGAGACCGGCCTTAGCGGCAATCGACGCCGCGGCGCCTGATGCTCCAGAGGAGGCGGCCCCCGCGGATAAAAGCGTCGCATCCGGACGAGGCCCTGGAGCCGTGCGAACTGCAGGTTCCCCGCCGCGCCCGCTTCCCGGCCGCCGCAGGGCCCATTCGTCTTCGAGTTTCTCGCCGGCGCCACCCGACAGAGCGCCCGGCCCGGTATAGGGCAGGCTGTTTGCAGGGGGTCGAGCCAATTGCGACGTGCGGGCAGGGGAGGCATCCGCTGCTCCCGGAGGCGCCCCAGAATCCACCGCCTCGAGCAGCGCCCGTCGTTCGCGGAAATCCCTTGCCGTTCTGATCCCGCGCAAGCGCCCGGACAGAGGACGCAGGTCATAAGCGGCAAGAGCAATCATTTCGAGCGCCCGTCGACAGCCGCCTCGGCGCGTCGATAGGATTTGACGCACAGCGACCGATACAGGCGATCGAGCTCGCCGATCGCGCGGCTGACGGCTTCCAGGTGGCCCCTCATGTCTTCGCTCTGGATCACATGTCCCGCGTTCATGTGATGGACGGCCTGATTGAGGTTGTTACCGACCGCGCGCATTTGCCGGGTGAGCGCAATGACCTCGGCGCGGGCCTCCCCTGTGAACGTCGGCCCCAAAAGCGCAGCGGACCTCGCCAGGCGCCGCAACGCTTCGCTCGGGGTCACATTCAAGGACTCGCAAAACTCCCCAAAGAGCGCGTGCTCTTCCGGGCTCATCCGGACGCTGCGCGTCACTGCCTTACGGCGGGAAACCGTCTCCTGGCCCGTCATCTCTCAGTTCTGCCGTGAGTGTTCGGTTTGGGCTTGGCCAAACTGCCGGACCCAAGATAGCCCGCCCGGCGAGGGCACATAAGAAAATGTGCTACATTTTCGGTATCCTGCCAAGACTAAAACAACATACGTCACTCAATTTCACTCACGTTTCATTCATTATCTCGCATTTTTATTGTATATCGTATTGATGCACTGTTTTCATAAGTTTGCACTATTCTCACCCGTTTCTTCCCACATTCCACCTACATTGCATCGCGCATACGCATAATCTCTACGAATTGCACCCTATTTCTCCAAAATTGCGTCCCTTCGCATATGTATCCATGCCAATCTCCATCCGAAACCGCCAATCTCACTCCAATCCCGCACGTTGTAAGCGTTTGCACGGCGTTCTCTGTCGCATCTCGCCGATTTTCAGGGCTTCTCATTCATTCTCACGGCTTCGTTTTCAAACGGATGAGATTGCGCCTGGTCACCAGCATCGCTGCCGGCCACGCCGCGTTGCAGCCATCGCCATTTTATTATATTTTGCGCGCATGGGATTCGAGGACCAACAGGAACGGCTGAAGCGACGGCTGGACGCCGCCCCCAAACGGGAGCGCGCCCCACGCGTCGCCTCGCTCCTTCGCGCCATGCGCGACGAGATCGCGGCGGTCGCCGAGGAAAAAAACCTGTCCTACAAGGACATACAACAGATGCTCGCCGCCGACGGGCTGGCCGTCTCCATCTCGACCTTGAGCCGCCATCTCGGCGCGAAACGTAAGGGGAGGGAGAGGGATCGGACGGCGGCGACGAGCGCGACAAACGCGACCGATAAACCTTCGTCGCCGGAGGCCGAACAGCCCAGGGCGCCAGGGATCGCGCCGACGAACGCCGGAAAGAGAAAGGCGGGCGGCGAAGGTCGTCCGATTCCTCCGATGCCCAGCCCATTCCCTTCCACGATTGGCGCGACGAAGCCCAAGGAGTCGCCGGATGCGACCGTCCCCCGCGCGTCATCTTTCCCAATCCGGCGAGACCGTGAACGAATCTAGGAGCGCGAGCGATGAGCAAGGCGATTTACGTGGTGGGCGGAAGCAAGGGTGGGGTGGGCAAATCGCTCGTTACCATGGGCCTCGTCCACAATCTCACCCAAAGAGGCGAGGACGTTTTCGTCATCGACGCAGACACCTCGAACCCCGACGTGTTCAAGTCATATGAGAACGAGGTCGTCTGCGAGCTCGTGAATTTGGACGAGGCGGACGGATGGATCCGCTTCGTGAACATCTGCGACGAATACAAGAGCAGCAGCGTCGTCGTGAACACGGCGGCACGCAACAACGTAGGGGTCGCGGCATACGGTCGAACACTCAGCCAGTCCCTTGAGGAGCTCGAGCGCCAGCTGGTGACGCTCTGGGTGATCAATCGTCAGCGCGACAGCCTGGAGCTGCTGCAGGACTATATCGACGCGATTCCGAACTCGACGGTGCACGTTTTGAAGAACGGCTACTTCGGAGCCGATTCGAAATTCGAGCTCTATAACGGCTCCGAGGTGAAATCCTCGGTCGAGAAGCAGGGCGGCAGTTCCCTGCTGTTTCCCGACATGGCCGATCGCGTGAGCGACGATCTCTACAGCAATCGCTTGAGCATCGCGCGCGCCTGGCAAACGATGCCGATCGGCAATCGCGCCGAGCTGCGCCGCTGGCTCGAAGAGGTCAGCAAGGTGTTCGCGCCAGTGGTCGATAATGAATGAGACGGCTGCGCCTCTATCGAGCTTCGAGCGCATGCTGGGGCGCGCCGCAACCGAGCGCGAGCGCGACCAGCTGCGACGAGTTCAAGCGGAGCTGGGTCTGAAGGAAAATGACGCGCTTTGGCTCGTGATCTTCGCGCTTCAGTATTATGAGGGCCTCTATCGGCAATTCCCAAAAGCGATAGCGGCGGAAGCGCAACGCGTTCTCTTGGAAACGCGAGTAGCTGCTGAGGCGACAATTCGAGCGGGCGCTGAATCGGCAAAAGCGGACCTGGCGAAGGCCATTGCAACCGCGGCGCGGGATGTGGCCCGTGACGTCGCAAGGCGGCAAATGATGCAGTGGCTCATCGTCGGAATGCTTGTCGGCGCATGTCTCTTTAGCGCAGGCGCTTATGTCGGCGCTCACGCTGGATTCTAAGGGACGCTGCAACGCTTGAAAATCGGCAGCAAACAGCCCTGATTGGCGCGGCATCTGAGCAATTGCGGCCAAGATGGCCGAAAGTGTGCTCGCTGCGCGTTTTGCCATATCGCGATAGCGATTTGACCGCTGGGGGAGAAAGGCATATGTCTATGGCATATGCTTGGGAGGTCGGCATGGGCGAGGCGCGGCATGTGAAATTGTTCAGAAACGGGCGCAACCAGGCAGTGCGAATTCCTGTCGAATTCGAGCTGCCTGGCGACGAAGCGATCATGCGCCGCGAAGGCGACCGCCTCGTGCTCGAGCCGACGCGTAAGCGCGGCCTATTGGGGCTGCTCGAGACGATGGAACCGCTCGATGAGACTTTCCCCGAGATAGAAGACCGTCCACCCGCGCCGGAAAAGATATTTTGACCCGCTATTTGCTGGACACGAACATCATTTCCGATTTGATCAGGAACCCGAAAGGCAAGGTGGCGAAGCACATAGCCCGAGTGGGCGAGAAAAACGTGTGCACGAGCATCATCGTGGCCGCCGAGCTTCGATATGGCTGCGCGAAGAGCGGCTCGAAACGGCTCTTGGAGGCGGTCGAGCTCCTGCTGGGAGAGCTGGACGTCCTGTCTTTGGAGGCGCCTGCCGATGCGGAATATGGGAGGATTCGCGCCGAGCTGGAACGGAAGGGAAGCCCAATCGGGGGGAATGATTTGCTGATTGCGGCCCATGCTCTGGCGATCGAAGCAACGATGGTAACCGCCAATGTGGACGAGTTCACCCGAGTTAAGGGGCTGAAAGTGCAAAACTGGCTTTTGTGAAGCCGCCCCTAGGGGCGACGCGGAAATACGCGTTGATGAATGCCACCATTGAGCCCCTCGCCAGCCAAGCCCCGAGGGGGCCTGGTGGCCCCCTCGAAGACCAGAGTCAGCGGCGCTGCCGACCCCGCGACTTCGCGGCTTCATCGAGCCTTTCCTTCTTGTCGGATTTCGCCGTCAAGAGCGAGAGTTCATTCACCGCGAAGGTCTGACCGTAGTGCGTTTCGCCGTCTTTCTTCCATTCGGTCTGGAAGGGGGTGGAGCGGACGAGAACGAGGTCGCCGGGCTTGAGGCTTTCGGAGGCCCACTTGAGCAACCCGCCCTGGCGCTCGAAGATCGTGTGCTCATTCCAGTGCGTGCGCTCGACCCAGGCGCCTTCGCCGTTCTTGTAGTTGGCGTTGGAGGCGATTCTGACGATTAGGTGCTTGCCGATGCTCTTGACCGAAGCGACGTGGCCGATCTGGTTCATTTCACAAAGATGCGCCATTTTTTCTCTCCATCGTTTGGGGCCGTCCCCGTTGCGATGGCGGTCGTTATTCGACGGCTGAGAAGACTGCGGAGCAGCAAAGCGGGCAAGCGAAGCGCCGCGCGCCGACCGTGACGATGAATTTTGCGCCGCGAGGAATTGCCGCGCAGCGGCAAGGGGAAAATTCTTCGGCGCAGGCGCCGAAGCAGACTTCGCCGTCGATAGACCTAGCCATTGTTAGCAACGGGGCGCTCCCCGAGACGTGAGAGAGAGACTGGCGCGCGTTTTTTTAACGAGTGAACCCAATCTCGTGACATGCCGCCTCAAGGGCAAGCGGTCGAATGACCGATCAATAAAGCTTAGCCGCCGGCTCAATCCCGCGTGCGTCGGCGAGAGAGCGCTAGTAGATGGCCACACGGTGCTCGGGCCCTACAATGCGGTTGAGTGGGCCATCTGGAGCAGCCCTTTCCCGTCCCGCTCGTCTGGCGCGGAATCTTCCGCCTGGACCAGTCCTGGGACGATTTCGGGTGAGCGCAGGCCCAAGCCAGGTTTGCGGGTCAGCGAGCTCGCTTACTCGAATCGTGGAACAAAAGCGACCACCTGAACCGCCGCATCGGAGCGGAACCGATTTTGGCGACATTGGCTTCTTGGAGCTTCGGATGAGCGGGAACGATCGCCAATCGGAACCTAAGGCTTCCGCGACTTTCGCAGTGGTGCGATGCGCCGGTGCTAGCGCTTGTATTTCCGCTCACTGGTCGCCGGCTTGTTGCGAAGGCGAGAGCCGATCGACGACGTTGGCGATGATGTCGGTTATGTAAACGGTCTGGCCGTCCTTTTGATAGCTGCGTTCGGCGACGCGACATTCGGCGTAAATCGGATCGCCCTTCTTGATGTTCTCAAGAGCCCATCTCGCGATTTTCTCGTTCAGGATCGTTAAGGTAACCCAGTCGGTGGCCTCCTTTTTCTCGCCAGTTTGCCGGTCGTTCCTGCCGCGATTTGTCGCGACGCTGAATTTGGTGACCTTGCCGCCATCGAAGCCTTTGGCGTCGGCGCCGACATAACCCCGCACGATGAACAGATTGGTGCTGCGCATTTGTTCTCTCCCGTTTTCGCCTTAGGGCATCCGCCGCCCCGCTATCACCGCGCGCCTGGGACGCGGTTTTCCAAAAATACCATTTTATTATATTTTGCGCTCCTAGGAAATTGCGGCCACTCTCGTTTGACCTGGTCTCAGGCCGAAGGGACGCCCAATTTGGGAGCTTACGTCCGGAGCGAGCGCTTTTGTTCGTGCTATCGTGAGCGGCTAAAGCCGACGACTTACCTGTATGCTATTTACTCTGCAGTGGGGCTGGGCGTCGGCGATGCCCACTTGCGTTGGGTGCGGGAGACTTCTCGTCCGGATCAGAAAATCCTCCGGCTTGGGCCAAATGGATGTGAACCTGTGGTGTACGCAGGTGAAAAGGGTCGCGGCGTATCGCGCGACGATTCTGCCCAAGGTGGGCGCCACTCATCCGGTTTATAAACTTTTGGCAGATTTTCTGCCTGACCCCCGCCGCGGAATAGCCGCAACTTGGCTTTAGTGAGTCTGGAGAACCAGTTTTCCCTTAAGTCAGGGGTTGCCATTTATGAGCGTTCAGGTGTTTACGTTTCCCGTCGGCGTGGCTCGGCAGGGAGAAGTTTGGTGCGAACCGCTAAAAATTTATTTTCCTCAGGTCTACCGAATTATCAGGAAGAACGTGTCTCTGTCCTCAGCAACGCCAAGCTTCAGGCATGATGAGACCCCTGTCGCGTGTGACTTTTCTCTCTTCAATCTCAAGAACGCCGTCACGGGATCCGTCCCCCTACGTCACTTATCGCCCTCGGACGATCGCTCGCTAATCGTTCGTCATCATTGGTCAATGTCACTTGCGAACGCCTACTTGCAGGGCGTCGAAGACATGGATCCCGACCAGCCGTGCAGAGGGATCTATGAGACGGAACAGGCAATTTTCACGATCGCGAAGTGTCGAACTCGCAAGAGCTGGGCCGGGCCGATGATCTTTTACCTTGCCGATGGTTTCGAGGACGAGTCCGACATTGGGGTCCAAATTTGGGAAAAGTCCGTAGGGGTCGACGGCGAGCTACGCGCGTCCGATATTTTTTATGACGAGGACTGAAGCGCAGTTGCTCGGGCTGTGCCGTGCACCATACATCTCGGAAGACGAGAAGGCTATTCGCAAGATGATCGACGAACGTGTGTCGGGCGATTACCGCGCGCCTTAGACGCCGCTAGGATTCTTAATTTATTGGCAAGCATTTTCTAATAAATTGGCAGTCGCGCTGATTTTGCCCCTTGGCATCGTCACCGGAATCTCCGATGCTAATAGACACGTGGCTGTCATCTAACCTTATGCGATCACATGAATAAAAGGCGGGTGGAAGGGAAGGCTCGAGGTCGGAAGACGAAGAAGCCGACAGGTGACCATCGTCGATTAATGGTAAACTCGATGGAGGATCGGCTCGCCTCTCCACACTTGGAACGCTTAGCGAAGAACCTGATTGCGTATTTGGAAAAGAGCGGAATGACGAAGCCTGAATTTGCCGAGTCGATTGGCATGTCGGGTTCCCAGTTTCGTTATATTCGCAGTCGAGCCGCGAACCCATCGATTGAGATGCTTGCAAAGATTTCCGCCAAGCTGAAAACGCCTCTTTACGAGCTCTTAGAGGACTGTCAACTCGGGCATCGTCGCAACTTGTCAGCGAAGCAGATGACAAGAAACCTTTCGATAATCGTGAAGAGAAAATACGCAGAGAGCGGATTGGATAAGGAGCAATTCGCGAAAATTATCGGAGTCTCCCTGCCGCAATTGTATCTGATGTTACGGGGGGACTCGAACCCGTCGCTACTCATTGTCGTCGAGCTTGCGAGACGACTGGGCATCGGAATGTGGGAGCTGTTGGGAGTGGAGCCGACGCAGGACGAAAAGCTCATAACTCGCTAGGGCGGGTCCAGGGATCCTCGGACTCGCGAGTCTTCCGAGCGGCCCCAGACTCATAGCATTATCCAGATGAGCCAGGAAGACCCACAAACTCGAGCCTTATCACGACCTTCATGAACGGCGCCTAAGCCTTTCAGGGGTTCGGCGTCTTAAAGAGCCGCGCTATTGGCGATGCGCCAGACCACGCCCAGGGTGATCGTGGCGCCTGCCCTTGTGCGCCGTCGTCAGCAACACAACTGAGCCTGGCTCGATAAGCTGGTAGACCTTCGAAAAGGGCAGATCCCTCATAGTCGAAGCTCCGCGGCTTCGCTCCCCGCCCTGCTCGTTCCGATCGGCTGGATTAGACTCAAATCGTCCGCCCTGCCGGTCGCGTTGACCCGCCGGGACACTGGCCACCAGCGAAGGAAATCCTCGGGCGCAGGTTTCAACAGCTCCGGGCCGCCTTCCATCGAGAGCCATCGTTCGGCTTCCTCGGGGCGGAGCAAAACCGGCATGCGCTCGGCTACCGCGCCGCCATTCGACTTGATCGGAGGCAGCTTTGCGGAGACCGGCCGGCGAAGAGAATTACGGCGCCGCGGGGAAGAAATCCATTTGGGCGACGCCGAATGCGAACAAGTTCGCGCCCCCGAAAACACTCGATTACGATGGCGCGCGTCGATGATACTGCAAAAGGAAGAATAACGAGGAGATCAGTAGATTGGCGTCGATGGGAACCTGTGGGACGCGCATTGCGACGGGGACCCTGGTCTGTGGAAGTTGTGGTCAAAGCAGCTCGCAGCGTGACAACCCCCACGACTTTGCATGCTCCCCTCGATCGACCGCGGCATTTTCGAGTACAATGCCGCTTGTCCTTGACACCAGCAGCGACGGCATGTGCCGACGAGCTCGACGGCCGTTCTTGAACTTACGTCTTGCCCGATGTCGCGACGAGGTAGGTCTTGCCAATCCCGCACCGTCGAAGAATGGCGTTCACGGTTGCCAGCCGCCTTGCTTGGGCTGCGACATCGGCGCCGAAGTCGTAGCGAACAGCAACATGCCGGGGCGGCGCCCAAGCCCCGAACCCTTGGTCCAGCACGATTGTCGCAGCACTTCCATCGGCGAAATCGACATCGAGGTAGCGGCCATGCGGTACATCCTTTTGAAGTAGAGAAACGTGAAGGCCGCGCTGCTTCCCAAACAATTCGACGACCGCTTTCTGATCGGTGGCGTCGCGCCAATCGTGCCAAACCTGCCAAGGATCCCCGCGCAAGTCATTTTGACGCGGCGGACGGGTCTCGATGACGAGAGTTGGCTCCGTGGCACCCGATTGTGAGAAAACTTGCTTCATCGTATCGATCAGCAGACGCACCACCAGAGGCGAAGATACATATGAGTCTCGGTAGACAGCCTGTACGATGCCCGCTTTCGGCCAGCTGCCGCACTTCGTCAGCAGCTCTACGATGAGTTTGGAGGCGCGAGTGCCAAACGTGGCAAGGTCGCAATCGAGTTCTGGACCGACCTGGATGAGCTGGGCCCCCGGCGGCGGAAGAAGCGTGTCGAGGTCGACAGCAGCGAATTGCACGGCGATCGAGGCGCTTCCTCGGGCCATTGGGTGGCTGATGGGACGTCCCCAAGCGGGCCCGGGTAAGCGCGGCTCCGCCTCGCGCGTCGCCCAGATGCGGCTGGAACCCATTTCCGTGTGGACCATCGCCAGCGTGCGCGCTCCGTTTGCAAAGACAGGCGCCTCGGCTGTGACAAGCCCAACATTGTGCTGTAGCGCGAAGTCGCGAAGGCCAAGCTTCTCTGCAGGGCTAAGCGTGGTGACAAGGGCTGGCGCGAGGGCCAGCCGCGTATTGTGACCACGCTTCCTCCAATCCAGAAGTTGTGCGGCGAGCAGCCAATCCTGTAAGGCCGCAGGGTTGCTTCGGTCAGGTAGAAAGACGGTCAAAATCGAGCCGGCGGAACGAAGAAGCTCGAAGTGGATCTCGTCGAGCGGCGAGAGCGAAAGGTTCGCGCCATCGACGAAGCGATGGTCGGGGCCAAGCTCTTCGGGGAGCACCAGATGTGCCCGAAGAAATGCGAGCGCCGCGGTTCGGTCGAGCTCATCCTTGCCGCCGGGCGCATCGGAGGTTAGCACACAGGCCGCGCAGGCTTTTTCGCATCCGGGCGTTTCGCAGTCGAGTATCTGTTCGGCTCGGCGGATGACCGGGCGCATCAGATGCTCAAACGACACTGCGAAGCCAGCGCCGCCGGCGGCCCGATCGAACAAGAAGAGGGACACGGCCGGTGCACCCAGCACATTCTGGCTCTGACCGACCGCAAAGCCCATCTCATCAGCCTCGACGCCGAGCTCCTGGGCGAGCGCCTCGCGCAACGCGATCACCAACGCGTTGGCGCCGGCCCGGCGTAGCGTGTGCTGCGGCTGAAGTTCGAAAACGTCGGTCGTGATTTCCAGACCGAGGGCGAGGTTGCGCTTGATGCTGAAAGGTTTGTCGTTGCCGGGACACAGTTCCTGGCCCTTCCGGTAACGCAGCGGCTTGTGGTCGACGAGCGCCGGCGGGGGTAACGACAGCGCGCGATTGTCGCTATCGGCTTCCGCTCGGCCACACTGCAGGCAGATCGCATAACCGAAACCGCCCGGCCCGCCGCGATTGGAATAGTAGACAAGGCCCTCCCGGCTGCACCGGTAACGTCCGAGCTCCGGCAGCGGCAGACTCTGCCACGTCGTACCACGCGTGGAGACGACTGGATCCTCCGGTGGAACATAGGAGAGCGTGTCCGTATCGGCATGCGCGCGGACCCGGGGATCGACCGAGAAGCCGGCGGGGCGGAGGAACTCCTCGCTGGCGGGCCGCTCGGCACCGCATACCAGGCAGCAGTCGGGAAGCCCGCCACGTTTGATGTCGCTCGCGCCGCATGCCGCGCAGCGCCAGAGATAGCGTAGGCTCTGGACTTCGGCCACGTTCTCCTCGTTCGCCGGGCGTTTCCAATTCAAGGTCACGCCGGCCGATTTATGAACGAGGCCGTCGAGAACGACTTCTGATCCCGGTGCATAGTCGCGGATCGCGAGATCGAGTGAGCGCTGCGGCCCAACGGTCCGGAATTGGCGCGCGCCTTCCGGGGGGGCGTCTTGCGGGGACTGGAATTCCTTTCCGGGCATGAACGAAACGACATCGGTCGGAAAGCCGTGACCCGGAAGGAATCCGCGGTCCGCAAGGCCGCCAAGCAGAAATTCCCCGCACATGCGCCTAAGCTCGACCGCCATCCTGGATTTGCGGGCGTCTTGGAGACCCTCGTCCTTCGCAAGGGCGACCAGCCCCTCCCATTCCGCGACAAAGCCACTCGCGAGCTCGGCGATGGCACCCTTTGCATCCTCGACCAAGCTCTGGTCACCGTCCAGGATCGAGCGACGCGTCAGCGTCGCGAGGCTGTCCATGTAGGCACCTGCCGTTGCCGGGCGCTCAAGCCACTCGATGAAGCCCTCCACAGGCCGTTCCGCCTTGGGCGGGCGCGCTTCTTTCGGATCAGCTGGACAGCCGAGAAACGCGCCGATCTGCATCTTGAGCGCGTCGCCGGCGCGCTCGCGCATGAAGTTGCCGAGCAGGAAGGCGTTGACGTGACGTTGCACAATCGGCCGGCTACTGAGCGTCACCTTTGGCGCGGCGAGGGTCCGCTGTAAGTAGGCCTGCGGATCGCGAAAGGTCTCGCTGTCAAGTGGCCGGTCCTTGCAGAAGGTGAAAGCCAGCGCCACGGCCTGACCGCGACGGCCGGCGCGGCCGACACGCTGCCGATAGTTGGCGATCGACGGCGGCACGTTGGTCATCATCACGGAAGAGACCGAGCCGATGTCGACGCCCATCTCCATCGTGGTGGAGCAGTTGAGGATATTGATCTTGCCGGCCTTGAATTCGCGCTCATAGCGGCGCAGCCGTCCGCTATCCTGCTGCGCCGAATGCTCGGCCGAGCGCGCATAATCGGCGAAAAGCGCGATGCGGTCCGAAATATTCGTCCAGGCCCCTTTATCTCTCAGACTGACGATCGCTACGTCAGTTTCGATCCATGCGTGGGTCGCCCCCCGCGCATCGGTGGGATCGATGAGTCCCAGCATCGGGGCGGGATGCCGCGGCATGTCGATCGGAAGGGCGCGCCGGCGAGCCTCGGCCTGCTCCTCGAGCCCGTAGGGTGTAAGGCCGAAGGGCGCCCGGTCAAGAAGGCGGCGCGTCGCCGGGCAATAGAACGCATCGGTGACGGGAGCGACGTAGGTCTTAGTGAAATCGAACGCGCGCCGTTCCGGATCCGCAGAGAGGGTGGACTGGACCTGCGCCCACGCCGCATGCAGACACTCGTCGAGATCAGACCGGTCGCTCGTCTCGTCCAGATTGAGTCCAAGGCCCTGGAGCAGGAAGGCGACCGGACGCGATTGTCGATTGGCTCGAAAATAGCCGTTCGGCCACGCGCGCAGTTTGGGGTCGCGGTCGGTCTGAGCGTCGGGGCCAACGAGCGACGTCAATTTCGCCGTGGACGACACCCAGTGCTGCATTTGCCACGAGATGGCAATGGCGCCGTTAGCGCGCACGAACCAAGTCAGCACCGCGTCGAGATAGGTTCGCCAATCGTCAAGGGTCCTGCCCCGGCGCCGGAAAGCACCGGGAAGCTGGGAGTCGCCGAGCCGGTCGATACTTGGGTTACGCAGACGCGCGATGCCCAACGTCTCGGCCGAGTTCGCACGCTTCGGCCGGCGAGCGAATTCCCGCAGCAGCAGGAATTCGGCGAGCTTGGACTGGTCAGTGAACAGCTCTTCGTCGCGCGCCTCCCAAACTCCCTTGATCCACTCAGAAACCTCGATCCGCCCCGCTAGCCGGTTCACCAGCTCGGGCCACGCGATGCCGTCGGTGCTGCCTGATGCGAGACTCAAGAGGTCGCGTCGTTTTTCGGCAAGCATGCCTTCGAGCGCCGGCAGCTTGGTCGCTGCAAAGGCCGCTTCAAGCTGCTGGATCTCAGTTTTGAGCTTCTCAGCCTCCTGGTCCGCCCCAGGCTGCGGGCACATCGACGCCTGGGCCTGGTGGTAAACGAAGGAGCGCACGAAATTGCGCTCCGATTCGATTTGAAGCTTGGCGGCCATGCGCGCCGTGCCTTGGCGGCTGTCCGTGAAAGAGAGCAGTCGGCGTCCTGCGGAAGGAAGCTTATCTCCCGCCTTCGCCAGCTCCACGCCTTCGAGGAGGATCGGGGCCGCGTTGCCGAGGATGAACGGCGCGCCAAACCGGAGCGACCGGATCAGCTCGGGACTTTTCCGTCCCGCCGGGCTGCAATGCGGGCAAGCGCGCGGTCCGTTGTGCTCCTCCGCCAGAAGCGTCACGCCGCCATCGGCTGGCGCATCGGCGACGCGCCAGCCCGCCTTTCGGTCGAGCCAGAAAGGGCGGGCGGCCGGCGTCGGATTGGCCGCGAAAAGGCGCTCCCAGGCGGGGGCCTCATCCTGTTGCGCCAGTTCGTCCCCGGCGTCGTCCGCATCCTCCGCCCCGCCATCGTTCTCGCGCGCGCTGTCGAAGGCGAACTCGTCCCGTGGCGGGTTGCGCAGCGGCGCCGACAGGCGCGGACCCGCCTCAATTCCCTCCATGAATACCTCACCGCATTCGAAGCAACTTGCCACCTCCAGGACCGGAGCGCCGCAGGACGGGCATCCATCGGCGCGGTCCGGCAGAATGCCGCCAAAAGGCCAATCCGACGGCCTTTGCGCGCACTCCGGATTGATGCAGCTCCAGATGCCGGGAACGGCGCGCTCGAAGGCGTGAAGCCGGATCGGCGCGAGGCGTTCTTCGTCCTTATCGGCCGTCTTTCGCGCCGCGCGCGACATCGCAAAGATGAGATCGGCCGCATTGACACCATACGTCCTTGCGGGCGCGTCGAAGTCCGCGAGCGGAACGCTGCCATCGAACAATCGCTCGACGAGCCGCCATGTCGTCGGGTCGCGGCCGAGAATGTCATAGAGCAAGGCCGGATCCGTGGCGCGGATATCGACTGATGGCTGGCCGGGAGCGCCGTCGGGCCGACCTGGCATCCGGCGCCGCCCCTCGATGACGTGCACGCGGTCGTCCGGAATCCCGGCAATGTCGGCCAGGAAGCGCTGAAGCTGCTGACGCACATTCTCGCCCGAGCCGATGGTCGCCGAGGTGGCGACGAAGCGGACCTCCTCCGGCTTGACGGAAAAAGCGAGCAGGACCCGGCGAAGGAGCAGCGCGATCTCGGCCGCCGCCGCGCCAACCAGCGAATGCGCTTCGTCGAGAACGATCCATTTCAGCTTGCCCTGCGAGGCGTCGATGATCGGCCGGTCCTCGGCGCGGACCAGCATGTATTCGAGCATGGTGATGTTGGTGACGAGCAGCGGCGGGGGGTTGGCGCGCAGCCGCTCCCGGTCGATGACCTCTTCCGGCGTGCGGCGTCGTTCGGACTCCCTTGCGGCGCGCTGCAGATCTCCGTTGTAGAGGCAATACCGAACCCTTCCGCCGAATGGCTGCGTCCAGGCGGAGAGTCGTTCGCGCTGGCTCTCGATCAATGCATTGAGGGGATAGAGCATGATCGCCTGCACCCCTTCGAGCGGCTCGCGTTGGCCCTGCGCCTGCGCGACTAGCTCGCTCAGGATCGGAAAGAGGAAACATTCGGTTTTTCCCGACCCTGTACCCGAGGTGACCAGCACCGACTGCGGTTCGGGTTCCGCAAGGAACCGCCAGGCTTCGGCCTGGTGAAGGAACGGCCTGCGCGTGCCGGGAAAGCGATAGTCGTGCTCTGCGGGCAGGCCGTCCAGTGCAGCCACCAAGTCGGCATTCAAAAGCGAACCGGCCAACGCCGCCATCGTCGCGTCGACGGTGACGAACGGGTGCGCGCCTTCGAGCACCGGCTCCTGCAGCATGGCGCCGATCCCCGGATCGTCGCCGCCAAGCAGGGCGCGCAAATGCCGCCGGACCCCCTCATGCGCGAGTCCCGACTGCGCAATAACCGCCTCGGCGCTGCGTCGTTTTACTTCATTCAGAACGTCAAACGGGGTCATGTCACACTCAACCGTAGAATTTCACAAGCTGCGGCCAGGATCCTGATACATACATCGGGTCCTCGCGGAGCGTGCGGCGCGCGATCAACGCAAGCTCGGGGTCGAGCACGAGTTTCTCTCGGGCACTTGCTGCCAGCAGGACAGGAGCAAAGAGGCCCGCAAAATCCGTGTGCGATTTCGTTTCGATTTCGGGCGGAAGCTTCAGCCCGATTAAAGCTAGGCGCTCCGCAAGATCGTTCGGCGCATCGCCGCCCCGCTGGTGCTGGTCCCGGATGTAACCGCTCGTCAAATCTCGGAGCGAAGGGCAATCCATCGCCTGCCCGATTGGCAGTCCGACCAGGCCGAAGATGGCTTCGAGCGCGGGTTCGAGCGCAGTGAGGTCCCCGCACACGCCGCGAAGCCACGCCACCGCCTCGTTGATCGCCTTCTTTTTGCCAAGAGCGCTTTCCAGCGCATCGGTTAAGGCGAAGCAACTCCGTTTCATCGCCGACAACCATGCGCGAAGCGGCAGGGCCAACCACAGGAACGGCAGTTCATTTTGTAAGGCCCAGATGGCGCTGCGCTCCTCTGCATCGCGGGCGTTGAGGAGCAAGTCGATGAGGGTCTTCGCGCTGCAAGGCAGCAGCTTGAGCGCGTCAAACGCGCTTGCCGGAAGGCCGTTGAGATTGGTCGCCGCATCACGCAACCACTTGAGGTCACTCGCTCCGGCCTCACCGCGTCCGAGCCGGGACAGTGCGTCCACTACCGCGCGCTGGCGGTCCTCATAATCCGGTATTGCCAGCGCCGAAACCAGGACTCCAGTATAGGCGTCGGGGGCGCCCGGCTGCGCAACCGGGGTGGGCCTTGAAACAACATCGACACCGTCCCGCAGATAGACGAGGCAAGGCCCTTTGCACCGCTCTGGGAGCTGCCACATTCCGTCTCCCGCGGGTTCCAGGGCGCGTTCGAGCCGCGGATCCAGAATCATGCGCGCCACCGGCACAACGCGAGAGGACCCCGAAGGCGGAAACCACCGGACTAGGCTGCAGTCGCGCGACAGCTGTTCGTGGCGGTACCGGCTGATGCGGATCGGTCGCCGCGAATCACCTATGAAATCCAATTCCGCCAGATCGTCCTGTCCGGGCAACGTTGCCAGCGTCTCATCGATCGCGCTCCGCAGGATACCGAGCGGGAGTTCTCCATCAACGACGATCCGGATTGCGCCTGACTTGGAGCCTTTCGCGGCAAGATGAATGACCGTCCTGCGGGGTGCCACAGCGACCGCGCCGCGCAACGCGCCGACGTCGACCTGCTGGCCGGGCGTGAGGATTGAGCCGTCCGCCAGGGCGATAACGGCGTCCCGGCCGACAAGGGGAGCGATCATGTCGAAAGGCTGCCCCGCCGGCGGCCGCAGCGTCATCGGAAGCCGATAGACGGGTCGCCCGGTAAAGCGGATCGACAGAACGGAGCTATCCGCCGCATCGACCGCGCAGGCAGCCTCCCGGACGGTGGCGGTCCATCCCGGCAGGCCCTCAAGGCAGATCTCGCCGCGCTGCGCATCCTTCATGACGCCTTTAATGCGCGCATCGTCCGGCACAAGCGCCAACTGGCGTTTCTCGACCTGGATGTTGGCGACCGGGTCACGCCAGGACAGCTCCATCAGGCCGGCGGCGTTGAGCGGACCGGCAAGTGGCGCCCATTTACCGCCCGGACGCCGGACAAACAGCTCGCCGGCTCCTGGCGGCCGCGGCTGCTTTCGGGCTTCCCGGATCAACGGCCTTACCGGCGCTGCCACGAGTTCCCAGCTTTCGTCGGCGAGTTCAAAGCCGGCACTGACGAGGGGGACAAGTTCAAGCTCGTACTCCCGTCCATCCGTATCCGGCTCGACCCTGAAACGGACCGCGTCGTCCTCATCGCTATGGAAATAAGCGGACGCGGTCAGGCGGACGAGCTTGCGGCCCAGCGCGGGAACGTCCATGATCTCCGGTGCGGCATCCTCTGTCAGGGGCTCGACCGTCCAGTCCTGCGGGACGAGAACGTAGAGGGTCTTTGCCGGCGAGTTCACCGAGCCTGATCGAAAAAATCGAAGCAGTGGCTCGTTCGGTGTCGAGCCCTCGTCTTCCTGGAATACCAGGACCTCCGATCGCAGCGCTTCGCCGCGCGGCCATGTCCAGGGATGCGAGATGCCATCCGGCGTGCTGAGCGTTACGGTGACAGGCGCAGCTAACGGGAAATCACTCAGGAGCTTGGCGGTACGTGTATAGGGACGCACCCGCCAGCGCCGCTGCTCGCCGAGCGGCGGTTCGAGCAACGCGAGCTCGCCGGCAAGGTGGTTGCCGAGCTCGCCCGTTGCAATCGCGCGAACCCGACTAAGCGCCGTAAGGCTCGGCAGCTTTGCCGGCGGGATTTCGCCGTCGGCAAGCAGCTGTAATGCCGGATGCCATTCGCCCTCCCGCTTGACCAGATAGCGCCGGACCTCCACGCCTTCGGTGGTGAGGCCGGTCATCTTCTCGTCCAGCAATCCGGCTAGCAGCTCGGCGACAAGGGCTTCATCCTCGGCCGGAACGTAGATCGGCAGTTCGTCGCGCCAACCCGGATATTTGGCATCGAGAAGCGCTGAATTACGAATGCCGGCGCGACTCTCGGCTTCTGCCTTATGCCGCAGTTCG
Source organism: Methylocystis parvus OBBP (assembly GCF_027571405.1). Taxonomy (GTDB): domain Bacteria; phylum Pseudomonadota; class Alphaproteobacteria; order Rhizobiales; family Beijerinckiaceae; genus Methylocystis; species Methylocystis parva. The sequence goes on along the minus strand of NZ_CP092969.1, from coordinate 176,458 downwards.
AGGAGCCTCGTGACGAGTTCCGAGCACAGCGCGACGAAGTCATCGTGCTGGTAGCTCTTGCGCATTCGCCCGCGCTCTTCCTCGGCAATTGCAAGAATCTCGTCCAGCGTATCGACGCGCCAGGCGATTGCTCGGCGCATGATCGCGCGCAGATACTCCTTCAGCCAACCGCGTGCGCCTTCCGCCAGAATGCGGACAGGAAATCCGCCTTCGAGGGCCACGGTCAGGAGAAACTCGCGCGCATAGGCGCTCTTTCGCAGCGGACGCCGCCAATAGGTCAAGCCGGAGGTCGTCAGCGCTTGCTTGCTGGCATAAGGCACGGATGGAAAGAGATCTGGCGCTGGATCGTCCCATCGAAGGAAAGTTGAGTCGGAGTCGCGGCGGAACCACTCTGCGCAATACCCGACGAACAACGCACCGGCGCGGGCGTCCGGCTGCATGAGACGGCCGGCGCTTGCCAGGTGACGAAGTATCTTTTTCGCCTGTTCATATTCGCTATCCGCCATTCGGTAGCGATAGAGCGGCCGTTCATCCGGACGCATAAGTTTTCGCGCGCCGAGAAATTCACGCAGCCAGTCGCGAACCGGGTCCGATTGTGGGGCTGCGCGGCGGGTCTCGGTGGATGTCGGCGTGCGCACAAGGGCGCGGCGGGTCATCACCACCCTGATCTGCAAGTCGATGGCCGCGTCGCTATCTCTCTGCTTGAGCTCCTCATTGAGCGCGTCGAGAAACTGCGGATCATTGCCTCTTTCTTTAAACATTTCAGCGAGCCGCCCGTCATCCAGCCGGGACAGATCCCTGAGTTCCCTCTCCGACGCGCTCCCCATTTTCAGCCCTCAACGGAAGCATACGCACAAATCGTAAACAATTAAAACTGCAACGTCTTCGTTACGTGCCCAATGCGAGACGATGAAAGCCAGTATTTGTGCCCGTCCGAGATTGGACGAGTTTATCGAAGCTCACACGCCTTCTCCGTCAATGTCGTTGCCACGGCCTGCCAAAATAAGCCCACTGCCCGCACGAAACTTACTATCCCAACCGCGCCGCCCTACCCCGCGCAATTGCGCCCTTATCGATGTACTCAGGCGCCTGCGCGACGGCCCCGAGCAGCGTCGGTGTCGATTGGCCATTACTGTAAAGGTGGGAGTCCGGGCTATGCGCTGTCGCCCTCGCCTCGGTCAGCGTGCGTGAGCGATCGTATGCGTGCGAAGCGCGAATAGTCGATCGGCTCGAGATGAGCAAGCGCATTGCGCACCGCACGCGCTTCGTCCGCGAGCTCGACCCGTCGGTCGCCTGCGGCGAACGCCGCCTTCGTAAGGCGCGCGATCTCAGCCCATTCTAGCGAGTCGAGATCTGCGGTTAACAGAGACCGGCTGACGCACTCACGTAACGCACGGCGATGGCGTCGCACAAAGCCGCTTCGCTCGCTTTCCAACCATCCGAAAAGCACTGTCACTTGGGCCCGCCAAATCCGTCGTGCAATCTCCTCTCGACCGCAGCAATCCAGCGTGGAAAATACGACGCCGTCGAAAAGATCGCTCGTTCCGAGCGCCCAACTGGCCGCGCGGGTGCCGTCGGAGGGGGATTGTGAAATGTCGAACATCCGGCGTGGTGCCGTCGCGAAGCTCTCAACGAACCGAGCGACCGATTCGAGGTCCCAGCCGGCGAGCTGAACCGCGGTCTCGACTGCGAGGCGGCCGAGTAACGGATCAAGCGCGCTGGGTACCCCGTCGAGCGCCCAAGACATCGCGTCACGCGAGCCGATTACGTTTTTCCAAGGCAAAGAACGTAGGCCGACGGCTCTGATTGCGCTCTCGCAGGCCGGGGTGATGACGACGACTAGAACCGCACCGAATCGCTGACGGCGCGAGCAACCGCCGGCCCAAGCCCGCAACGTGGTTTCCCAACGCGGCCAGGATCCTTCGTCGAGGCCCTCTATAATTGCGGCCCGACCCTCAGCTGCGCGATCGACGGGCAGCGCGGCAGCACTGCGCGCGTCGACCTCGAATGCCCTCGATAGGACCGCTAGCGGCGGTTCCTCCGTCCTGGCGTCGATCCTCGGTAGCCACGGCTGATGGAGAGCCCCTTCAAGCGCCGCCTCGAGCTGCGGCGGGCAATGCGGCGGAGCGACAACGACAGCGACGCCGTCGTCGTTTGCGACTTGGGCAACCTCGCGGACGAACGCCGCGGGTCCATGCAACAGCCACTGACGCGGGGCGCGGCTCATACTGCGGGCTGAAGGGTCTTGCGCAACAGCGGCGACCAGAAAACCCTGTTTAAGCGCAGATTCTCATGTTCGCGAACGACCGGCTCAGCGAGGCCGGTCATCATCAACCAGTCGTACACTCGCGCAGGATCTTGACCCCGGCAAAAGTCGCTGAGCACCGCCACGTCAAACGAGTCGTCAGGTTGCAAGAAGGCGATCAATTCGGCGAGCAGCGCTCGTGCGTCATCGGGGATCGGCTCGAAAAGGGGGCAGAATTCCTGCGAAATGGACGAGTCCCGTTTTACGCCGAGACGCCGATCTGTCCAACGTCCAACTGAGTTAAGGAAGCCCCCAGTTTCATCCAGCAACGTCCTACGATCGTCCTCGGACAGGATGATCTTTCGACGTTGAAAGTGATCGTTTAGTTCGATCGGCGCCAAAGGGGCTAATGTTTCAATTCGCACGTTCCCAAGCTGCCTGAGCCCTTTCGGATCCTCTACAATCGTGCGCCAAGCATGATCGAGATTGCCGACGAAGACCACTAAATTATTCCCCGACCGTCCCGCGACCCTAAGCCATTCCGTGTCCCAACGCAGTCGCGGCGAGACAACGAAACAGCATCTGCTCCTCGTCTTGTTGAGCTGCCGCAGAAGCGACGTCGCATTCGACGCCTGGTCAACAAGTATGATCCGCATGCCCTCGTGCTCGTCATATTTCTTCGGCTCAAGCGCAATCGTGACCTGTTCAAGCAACATGTCCGGCGGTCCGAAGAAAACAGTCGGTCGCGCCTGAGCATACCCTGGCTCCATCCCCCGCGTGGCCTTGCTGATCTGGGCTGGAGTCAGCGGATTAAGCCAAACACCTTTGTGCTTCGGCTCGCCCATGCTTGCGAGCCGCGCCCTGCGCCTTGAAGGTTCAATCTCGCGCGGCGCCGGTTCCTGTGCGAACGCAATGAGGCGATCATAGATTTCCGCCTCCGAGCCAATAAGGTTCGCAATGATCGGCGATGACAGCTGATATGTTCCAGCGATCCGGTCATGTGTGAGGATGCCAAGACCTTCAAGCTCCTCCAGCACACCTCTGAAATCTTCACGCGCGTTGGTCTCCGAAAAGCCCTCACGCCACCAATAGAACGCGGCTTCACGAAGTTTCTGCTCTGTCATGGAAGTCGCCACGTCGCCTCTCTTGCGGCGATCACTGCGATCGACCGCCATCACAAGCGCAACCAGCTCGTAGCGCTTGTCGAGATCAAGCGTAATCCGAAAGGTCTCGAATATCTCGTTTCGCAGCTTCTGATTGCGCAGTGTGGCCTCGATATGCTCACCGGTGATGCGCCAGGGCGGCAAGGTCGCATGCATTGCCTGGAGCCCGCGGACATGCCTGAGCAAATCGCGGCAGAACATTTGGACGAGCTTCGGGTAAAATTGCGTCTCGACAAGAATTCTCGAGACAAGTTGAGGGCTGTCGAAGATATAACCCACTGCGGCGAGCGGCTCGGTCACTAGATCGCGCGCCGATTTGTAATCAGCCCCCTTGAGCGGCCCGATGCAGATCGGTTGGCCGAAATGGGCGAGAGGCGTGTTAGGTTGCTGCGTCAGTCGCAATACGTTATTCTGCCCAGATAATACCACCTTGAAGCGCCGGTTGGTTCGCTCCATGACCCCCCGGAACTCAACTAGAAGCCGAAAGTCGCGCAGCGCATCGGCACGTACCAGACTGTTGGTCTCGTCGAGCATTAGAAGGATCGTTCTCTCGGCATCCCCCTCAAGCCATTTCTCCATGGCAGCGAGAATGTCGAGTCGCGAATCCGCAGATAAGGGGCGCGCTTTTTTGTCGATCAAACCCAGAATGTCTCTCCGCTCAGTAAGGCCCTGGCAATCGAGCCGCACTGTCACCGACTTTTCTGCGTTGCGGCTGCGCTTCTCGATATAATCGAGAAGCACGGATTTGCCGAGCTGGCGGCCGCCATAAACGATACAACTACCGTTTCGTCTGCTAATCTCGTCGAATTCGGCGTTGCGGCCGAAAAACGCCTCCACCGGAATGCTGCCTGGCGTCGTGACATAAGGTGTCGCGGCTGCGAATGGAATCCCGCAGGCAAACAGATCACGCAGAACGCGTTGTCGTGTGCACAGGAAGGCCAATAACCCATCATCGACGAGACAAAAAGCGCGCCCTAGCCGGCGAGCTTCCGCTGCGATCGCGCGGCGATCCTCAGGCGTCAGCCATGTCTGCGCAAAAACCAGCGTGGCCCCCGCGTCTCCATCGGACACGGCTGCGACAATCTCGTTGGGCCGCGTGTCTTCATTCGGCACCATGATCCTGTATTGACCCTCCGCCTCGCTGCCGAATCGGGCGACCGAGCAGTACTCCCGATCTGCGATGGCGCGAACCCTGACGCCAACCTGATGAATTCGGTTTCCGTTCGATAAGCCGCCGAGCGTAACGGGATCGTCTTTATCGGGAACAAACCCCAATTCGCCAAGGACATCGCGTACAGAGCGCTTGAGTGTGTCGACCCGCGCGGTCCGCAGGCTCAACCACTTGCGTATAAGGGCTCGGGTGCGCGATCCCTCTGGAAAGCCTTGAGAGCGCTCCCATTCGGCAAGCCTTGGGCTGGTACCCGTCTGCGAACTGAGGAACCGTGAGAAGTCTTCGATTGCGGTCGGCCCTGGAGTAGAGATCTCGATGTCTTGTCCTCGCTCGACGAGTGACAACTCCTCTGCGAGAGTGATTAACTCATCGCTCTCCACCAACTTGCGAAGCGAAGCGACGGTATCTGCCGGAACGGTTCCCTCAATACTTGCAAGGCGGTCCTCAAGTGCTTTCAGGGCGCTGGCCCGGACGCGGCGGACGTTCTCCTTGGCTGACTCGATTTCAGTAAGCGCATCCGGAAAATCGAGAATTTCACGCCCGTCGGCACCCGCAGCGAGGCTCAAATCACTCCTCGGCAATTCCTTCACGTCGATCTGAGCGACGCCCTGGTAGAGTAAATCCAGGCTGGTCTCGCCAGCGGGGGCATAGTTCATCACGGTGAGCAGATCATCCCGCAGCTTGGCGCGCTCGTTTTCGACATAGCTGCGCGCCGCAGCAATCGCCTCCCCTCGCTCAGCGGCGAGTGATCGGTCATCAGCCAAGGGGGCCGCCAATGCGAGGAACGCTTCGGTTGCAAGATGCTCTCGCCGATCCATCGCGACGTCGAACGCTTCAAGCCAGTTCATAGCTGGCTTTCGCTCGAGATCGAGAAGTGCATCCCAGGCAGCCTCGGGAGTCAAATCTGGCCGTCGGGTTGCTCCTGGCAGACGAAAATGGTCGTAATCGATGGCGTACCGGAACGGATTCGACGACATGCCGGTTTCAATGGCTTGCGCATGGCTACGTAGCAAAACAGCGGCGATCGCCGCGCAGGCGATAGAAAAATCGTCAATGCTTGTCTGAGTTTCTGCCAAGCCATTGAAAGTTTCGGCCGCCGACTTAAAGCGTCGGTGCAGGTCTCGGCCTTTCCGTCGCGTCGCTTCAATCGTCTGAGCACTTGAACGGCGTTGCTCGTGCAAAAGATCTGCGGCGCGCGTCAACCGCAACGCCAGCGCCCTAAATTCCTTGACGATCGCCTTGAGGCGTGCGAGCGCGCGCGCTTCGATGGGTTTGCGCTCCGCGACGGCGCCCCGACCTTCCCTGTCGAGCCGCCTGATGATCGCCTCGTCGGTTTCGTCGACGCGCATCACGGCATCAATCATGCCTTCGACTGCGTCAGGATCAAGATGACCCCTCGCAATTTCCTCAAAAGCCTGCGCCAGTTTGTGGGCGACGACCGTTGCCGCTTGGTAGGCGAGAGTGCCACCCCTGACTAGATCGACATGGCGACGCAGGGCCGATTGCGCATCCCTGAATTCCTGATCCGCCTCAGGAGTATTCGTTTGCGCCAGCGCCTCTAGTGCCGGGTAAGCGCGATCAAGAGATACGATTGCCGCTTGAAGGTCTTTAGCCGCAACAACCATTGAATCATCAAGTTTCAATTGCTCGAGAGCTGTCCGGCAAAGCAATGTCGGATCCGTGATCGCGGGGAGGCTGAGCGCCGCAAAACGGAGCCACGTGTCGCCACGGTGTATCGGCTCATGGGTCGCCGTTAGAAGGATTTGAAGAGACTCAGTGAAATGCAGCTGCGCCTCGGCGTCCTGCAAACCTGATAAGCCCAACAATCGGGCAAGCGCCGGATGAGGCAGTGGGAAGTTGAGCTCCGCGCCTGCAGTACAGGCAATCCCGAACAAACCTATGTCGTGGCGTCTTAGGAGCGTTGCCGCGAGGCGCTCGGCGTCTTCGCTCCGGTTAATCAGGTCACCGTCCGCAAGCTCGTTGATGGTATCCGTAATATTTTCTTCCTGATCTGAGGAGCCAGCTTGGTTAATCCCATCTTCCGAAACTCCCGCGACTGAATGTTCGAAATTGGCGTCTGCCTCCGCCGCGGCCAAGATATTTTCCTCATATCGATTCACGGAGAAAGAAAGTCCGCCCTCGGGCTCGTCGTTGGGTCCATCATTATTTTGGGCTGCGACAGGAAGGGCGAATTCAACGGGCAATAAGGCAGTGGGTTTGTTAATTGCGGTCGTTTCAACCGTAAGCTTGGTCTCTTCAACGATGCTGGGTTGTATGGTTGCCGCGACCTCTCTGGTCTCACTCGTTGCCGTTTCGAGAAGCCCGGCGAGATGTTCCTCGGCCCGTTGGTAACGGTCGAGTGCGTCGGAGTAGGTCCGCCGCGCGTCGCTGTCGAAAGGGCTCGCGCGGTGCGCCGCTTCGGCCTCATGCCAGGCCGACCGCGCTGCATCTGCATCACGGACCATTTGCGCGACCTTCATGGCCAAGTGCGTTATGTCGGCGTAGGATATTCCCGATGCAATATCGCAAAACTGGTCGAGCGCCTTGTGCAATCTCGCGGCGGCCTGTTCGTCGGCAGGCTCATCGCGCGTTCGGAGTTGCTCCAAAACAGTCTGAGTTACGAGCGAGGCCGACCGCATGCGCTCCGTTTCTTCCCTCCGGGCGCGCAGAAGATCGCCGATTTTCTCGATCGCGGCAATGGCAGCGACCAGCGGCGCATCTGCATCAAGGCGCTCCGCCTCGTCGAGGTTAAATCGAACCTGGCGAAAAAGCATGGCGATGTCATCGGTTCTCGCGGGCTCCGTCGTCACCAAGTCCTTGCCTTCTGTCAGCATTTTGTCATTCTCTGCTTCAATCGCGGGGCGCCAAGAACCGAAGATGTCCTGCAGCGGTTCGTAGGCATCGATTACCGCCGAGATATTCTGCGCCGAAAGTCCAAAAAGCCAGGCTCCCCAGAGCCAATCAGCGAGTTCGTTAAACGCTTCGCTGCCCGCCGCAACTTCGGCAACGCGCGGGAGGAAATCGGTTTCGCCATCGGCGAAAACAGACCTTTGAAGCCGAGCCTTTGCAACGAGCCGGTCGAAGGCTTTCTGATCGGGCCGCCGCGAAAAGGCTTTCTTTGAGAGGTGCTTCAAGTGCAACACAAGTGTCTTGTAAGCAGTGGGATTTGACAAGAAGCTGGCAACGAGGGCGTCCCAAAACGCGGTATCATCTTGGGGATCGATCTCGGCTCCTTGGGCGCTCACTAGGCCGAGTTGCTTGACAAGACGTCGGCGATCTGCGGCCGGCCAATCGCAGAGGGTCGCTATTCGGTCCGCAGACATAAAAGGGGGGAGGTCCACAGTGACGGCTTTCGAGTGCGATATCGATTGCAGATATTCTGTTTCAGTCTTTATCGCCCAGTCGCGTAAACGCAAAATCAAAACCACGACGCGCGGGCTATCGCCGTCGGGCGCATGAGGTCTTGACGCACCCCCAACTGGGGCGCCGCTCAAGGTCTGTCGGGAGCAAGAACCCAAACGAAAATTAAAATTGAGCGTGGATTCAGCGGCTTGTGATTGGTTGCGAGTCGACAGAAGGATCAAGTGGCCTGGACGGAAACCACTCAAGAATACTATGCGCGCCAGGCCAAAATTCCGGTCATCGGCATGTCCGGCCTCTGGAGCTCGGAGCGGGATGACACGCCTCCCGGAAACGGGAACGGTCTCAGCAGCGAATGATTGTCGCAATTCCGCGGACCAGAACGTGTCAAGCCCTATCGCGGACGCCCACCATCAGCACCTCGCCGGAGATCGGCAGATGCAGGGCCAGTATGACCTGCTTGGGAGTCGACAGCGAAGCGGCGATCGCCTCACGATAGAGCTGCAACTGGCCGGCGTGCTTCTTGGCTTGGTCGAGCCATTTGTCGGGGGCGCCAGGGAAACTCTTATGATCGAAGACGACGATCACGTCGGGCGTCTCGGCGACTGCGTCGATGCGTCCGGACATTGTGCGGTCGCCGATGCGGTAGACGATCGGTGCCTCGCGCTTCAGGACGGCGCCGGGCCATCGTTTTTCGACAAAGCGGCGGAACCGCGAGCCCATTGTCACGACGTCGCGCGGATCAAGGCCCATGACGCCCCACGCGTCGAGCTGTCGTTTGGCGAGGACGACCCGTCGGGCCTCGTCCCAAGCAGGATTGTCCGCCGCGAGAAAGCGGTGAATCGCCTCTCCGACGCGATCCATCTCCAGAGAACCGGCGAACGGCAGGCGGGCGCCAAGATCGATCTCTTCGGTAATCGTCGTATCCTCGACGGCGCCCCCTTCGCTGGGCTTCAGAGTGAGCGGCGGGAACGTCCGCGGGTACTCTTCCGGACCGCTAAAGCCGACTATCGGGTCGGCGGAAGCGCTTTCATCGAGAGGGGACGGCGCGTACACGCGGACGGCATGGGGATTGCCGTTCACTTTGACCTCGATGCAGCCGAGTTCGGGGGCGGCTAAAGCCGATCCGCCGGCATCGGACTGCAGCTCATCGAGCCACGCCCAGCCCGATTTCGATCTCGGCAAAGCCAGAATCAGATAATCTCGCGCGCGCGTTGCGCCGACATATAGAAGACGAGCTCGCTCCTCGCGCTCGGAACGCTCCGCCGTTCGTCCGGCATCGGAATTCGCGGCGGTCGTGTCGAGGAAAACGTCCTTCTTCTGGGCTCCGAAAGGCCACGGCCAATAGCGCAACCACCTGCCAGCCAGCGGATCGGACCAGTCGATCTCGCTGCCGGAGACGTCGCTCGCGACGTGCAGGCCGAAGGCGTTCGCCTTGGGCTTTGCGTCCAGGCTCGTCAGGACGACGAATGGCCATTCGAGGCCCTTCGAGGCGTGATAGGTCATTACTGTGACTGCGTCGAGCGCACGGCTTTTCGGTTGGTTCGCCTCCTGCTCCTCAAGCCAAGCGCAAAGGTCGGTCGCCGTCGTCGGCGCGCGGTTCCGATGCCGGTCCTCTTGATATTCGGTGACGAGGCCGCGCAACGCTTCCAAATTGAGGAGCCGATCCTGGGCATTCCCCCACCTCAAGATCGACTTGGCGACGCCACCGAGTGCGAAAACCGAGTCCATGAATTCAACAGGCGTCTTGTGGACGCCTTTGTCCGCGATGGCGCGCAAATCGGCGGCGAGTGGGACGAGAGCTTCGATAGCTTCAACCCGATCGTCCCGCAGGCTGGCTTCGAACCATGCCGGCTGGCCGTGACCTTCGTGTAAGAGATGCGCGAGTTCCGCGAGCGCCACAGTGTCTCGCCGGTCAGCGCACCAGCGCAGCGCGGCGATAGCGAGCCTGGCCTCGAGTGTCCCGAACAGTCCACCGCGTTCGATCGCCACTTTCATCCCTGCAGTCGCGAGCGCGTCGGCGATCCCGAGGCACTCGCCGTTGGTGCGGCAGAGGATTGCGATGTCACCAGGGGCGAGCGGCTCGGCCATGCTGTCGCGGGCGACCCGCCATTCCGTTCCCTCGGCGAGAGCGTCGACGACACCGGAGACGACCGAAGCGGCGAATTCGCGTTCGATGCGCCAGACGGCGAGGGCGGTACCTTGTCCCGGAAGGTCATCACGCTCGACCTTGGCGATGCGCGTCGCTTCTGGCGGCAGACCCATCGCATCAAAGGTGGGGCCGAAGGCGTCATTGAAAAAGGCGACGAGGCCAGGGCGGCTGCGCCAATTCTTGTGGAGTGTGGACCGCGTTCCACCCGTCGCCTCTTGGATCTTGGGAGCGACATGCGTGATAAGATCCGGGTCTGTGCCACGGAATCCGTAAATCGCCTGCTTGGGGTCACCCACCCAGACGCTCGACCGGGCGATCCTCGACATGGCGACGAAGTTCGCGAGTTGCAGGGGGCTCGTATCTTGGAACTCGTCGACGAAGACGGACTCGATGCGATCCCGCAACTGAATTTCGAGATCCCGATTTCCCAAGAGCTCCAGCAGCAGGCGATCCTGGTCGACGAAGTCGACAAGACCCCAGCTCCGCTTGTGCGCTTCGTAGGCTCGCATGGCCTCCGCCGCGCAGGCGAAGAGGCCGGAAATCAAACGTGTCGCCTGATCGAGCAGTCGCGGATGACGTGCGAAGGCGGAAGCGGCCTCTCGCACCGGGACGAAATACGGATCGTCGACCTTGGTCCCGGAAGCCTTCGAGAGCTTCGCCCAGCGACTCCACGGCCAGTCCTCGATCCTTCCTCTCCCGACGATCTCTCGGACTTCTTGCAGCGATCCGATCGTCCCCTTGGTCAGGCCCTCGTTGGTCGGATAGCGGGACAGCAGCGCATCGATCGCCGCGCGCAACGCGGCGTCCAGCCCGGCTTCCGTTTCGCCGGCGACGACAGGCGACAAAAGCGAAGTGAAGCCTTCGATGGAGCGTTCAGCGCAATTGGCCAAGGCCTCAGAAGCGATGTTGTTCGCGCGGGAGAGTTCAACGATCCTATTCACGTCGGCGCGCCAATCCTTGCTGACGTAGGCCTCGTCGTATCCGAAGAGTCGAGACAGCCGCCCCAATTCGTCGGCGCGCCGCCCGATCGCGACGTCGGCTGCTTGCCGAAACGCGGTAGCCGCAGCGCCTTCGTCGATGACGTCGACAATGGGGGAAAGGCCGAGACCGAACGCGAACTCCTTGACCAGACCGCCGCTGACCCCGTTGATCGTGTTGATCCTCGCGCCGAGCAACCGGACGGCCGCCTCGGAGTTCCCGTTGCCGATCAGCCGCTGGCGGGCCCGTTCCCGCAATTCGCCCGCGGCCTTCACAGTGAACGTGCTGGCGACGATCCGCTCGGGTGCGCGCCCTGCTTCGATCTCCGCCTCGATCCGCGAGGTCAGATCGTAGGTCTTTCCCGTTCCCGCGGACGCCGTGGCGATGCCGACCGTGTGCGATCCATTCTTGTCATTCATGAGTTCACCTCGCAAAGGCCCGCGTAATCGCAGTACCCGCATTTTGGCGGGACCAAGAGATAGCGATCGGTGAAGTCTTCGAGCTTCGTGTCACTTTGATCGAATAGCGCTCGAACCGTGCCGGCTTCGATATCCGACATCGCGGACGTCCATGAGGCGACGACCCGGTCCCATGTGTCTTTGGGCGTCGGGCCATCGATCACCGTCGTCGTCCCTTCGCCGCGAAGCGGCGTTGCGGTCAGAAAACGCCGTTGGCGAAGCATGAAATATCCCGTCGCCGCGTCGACATTTTCGTCGGAGACGTGGCGGGCGTAGACGGACAGTTGCAAAGCGACTCCGTTCTTCAGTTCGGCGCGCCGCCAGCTTTCGCTACGCTGCCATTTAAGGTCGATCACGACGAGGCGCTCCTCCGCCGTTTTCGTCAAGAGGTCGATGCGACCGTTCACGCCAGCGCAGGTGGCGAGCGTGTCGGGAACCGAGAAGCCGTATTCGACACCGACAACGCTCAGCTTCCCCGATCGAAGGAAGCGAGCGAGTTCCGCGAGCGCCTGGGGAACCGCGCTCCTCGCGGCAGCGAGTTCGCCCGAAGCGCCGGGCAACAGCAACGTCGCGGCGATCCGCGGCAGCAATTCATCCAAGAGTGTGGCGGCCTTGGCTTCGGCCGCCTCGGGGGCCGGAGGGTCGCCGGGGTGGAATATTTCCTGCGCGATCCGGTGCGCGAGCGTGCCCACAAGAGTGTCCATGTTCGGCAACGATTGCCGGACGCCGGGGTAGAGCTTGCCCGCATATCTTAGCGTCCACTGCAAAGGGCAGGCGAGCAGTGAGGCGAGCGACGTCGCGGACTCGAGCGATCTCGCGCTGATGGCGTGCGCGGGCGCCATCCATTCCAATCTTGGCGCGGGCGGCGAGACAAGCGCGACCGGGGCGCGGACGAGCTTCCGGCCAGCAAGCGTCGGATTGCGATCCAAAAGGACAGCCTCGGCGCGGGCGGAGATCTCCTCTTCAAGGGAGGGTCGTTGTGCGACCAGCGAATGCCAGAGGGGATGCGCGCTCGTCTCGGCCCCGGCGGCAAGCGCCGGGCGGACGAGGACGATCTTCTCTCGCCCGTGCCGCAACGGGCGCTCCCACGCGGCCGCCAGCCGCTGCGGTGCGAGTTCCGGCTCGTCCAGGGGACAGCCGCCTTTGGCGAGGGCGTCGCGCTCCAGCACGTTCCAGACCGTGCTGTAACCAGCTTCCCCCATGTCCGCGAAATGCCACCAGACGATTGTTCTCGCTTCACCCCAAACCGCCCCCGGATGCTGGACCGACCGCCATGGGGCAGCCTCCGCGACCGCTGAGGGATCGGCCACGCCGACGCCGATGGCCTGTTCGAGCATGCGCTCGAGCAGCAGACGGTCGAGCGTGTCGGTCTCGATGGCGTCGATCGCCGCGGCGAGGTCGGCGGCTGTCTGCGCGAGCGCATAGAACAGTGGATCGTCGGACGAGACGGCTCGCTTGACGGCCCATGAGGAAACCTTCTCCGCGATCCTGCGCGCGGCGGCGCGTGGCATCCCCTTCTTGGGATCGTGTCGCTTCGGTTCGACGAAACCCCTCCATTCGGAAAGACGCGCCGCGTTCTTTTTGGCGTCCGCGCCTTCCTCTTCGGCCAGCGTCTTCTCGATCTCGACCCACCCCGCGATCCAGTCTTCTCCCCCTATACCGGGCGACTCGGCAACGACATCCGCGAGCTTGTTGGCGACGGATCGCGGCAAGGGACCGAGGGGAAGCAGAAGGAAATCGAGCAGCCGTTTGGGATCTGGCGGCTCCCACGCGAGGGCGAAGGCCAGCGGCAGGATCTGCAGAAGCGACCGATGGGGTGATGGCGTCGAGTGGCCGAGACGCGGCAGGCCGGCCTTGGCAAGCGCGTGATCAAGCAGGGCCGTATCCCTACCGAGAACGAAGACCAATCCGTCGTTATTTTCCGGCGCAGCAGCGAGCCATGCAGCGAGCGCCTCCGCAGCGACGAGTTCCGTGTCCGCGACGAGGAGCGTCAGTCGGCCATCACCCAACGAAGCCGGCGCTGGCGCGGTAAGTTGCTCGATGCAGACGCCGCAGCGCTCCAGCCCGTCGAGCATGGCGCGCCATCCGTTGGGGAAGAGATTTCGACCGTCAACGAGGTTGATCGATTCCAACGAAAGCGTCGGCTTCTCCTCGAGCGCGTCGATGACGGCGCGCACTCGGTCGGCGACTCCGGGCGGCAGAGCAGGACCAACTCCTTCAGCAGCGGCGATGTCGGCAAGACGCGTGCGCTCGAGCCTGATGCCAGGGCGCCATCCGGCTTCGATCAGTTCGTCCCTCCAGCTCAGCAGCTCACGTGTGGACGACCAAGGATCGAGTCCGAACGACTTTGACCAGAACCTATCCGCGCCCGCTGCCTCTATCTTCCTTTTGTAAATCGCGATCCGCTCGACCATGGCGACCTGCGGCCCGCCCAGGCCGAGCATTGTCTCAACATGGTCGAGCAGGCGCAGTGGACCGACGACCGCTTGGTCGAGGACGGCGCTCCCGGCGCCCGGGTGCTCCGGCCATGCGTCGCCGTCGGCAAACCATGAGAAGACGAGGTCCATGAGGATGAGCTCCGAATTGGATCGTGTTGTTCAGCATTTTGACGATTGCGACAGACGCAAGAGCATCACGTTCACGTGTAAACAATGCGCTGAAGTATACCCGCCGACGGAAATAGTCCGCAAGTTTGCGTTCGGCGATCCACCCAGTCGCTCGATGCATATCTATCTTACTGGATTTCTGGGCGCTCAGGGCACTCGGCTGAAGTCTCGACTGGCTTCCACCCATCGGGCGCGCAGGCCCCGCAGCGGACGCTGAAGGTTGAATCTTTCAGGCCCAAGCGCGCTGGTGCTCCGCAGATTTCACAAATGCGTCGCGACCGCGCTTCCGCATCGTTCATGATTTCCTGCAGACGCGCACTGGCCTCCTGGGGCCTACCCTCTTCGCGGAAATATATTCTGAGCCCGCCGAATTTTTCTTTGACTTGCACGACCCGAAAATATTCGCCTGAATGCATGGATAAAACTTCCTCAACAGCCTCGAAAGCGTTGTCGATCAATTGTCGCCAGCCCTCGTGACCTTCTTCGATTTCGATCCTCGGGCGATCAAACCATTCCGGATGCTTTTTGATCCATCTATCGACGGCGAGCATCGAGCTTCCTATGGTCGTCCAGAGCCAGCACTATGCAAAAGGATATAACATGACTGATGAAGAAAGTGAGAGCCTCACACTGGCCGCGTAAAGCCCCCCTTGTTGCAGGCCGTCCTCGTCCACTCATCAAATTTGCGATAGAACCGGCATATCAGCGATTGTTTCGGAACCACGGGGAGAGGTTGGCAACTGCTTGTCGGATGGTTTCCGGGTTCACTTCCACCTTGCAGGACAGAATCTCGATCAAGTCCTCCTGGTTGGGCTGCCCCAGTGCAAGGCGGTAGAGCAGCCGCTGCTCCTTCATCCATTGAAGCCAGTGCTTCTGCTCGCTCGTCGGCACATCAAAAACGTAACGCGTGACCTTGCCGTCCTTGCAGACCCACCAGGGAGCAAGGCCGGACGCATCGCCCATTGTGTCGTTGGCAATCGCTGCGATCCTCGCCCACAGGCTTTCTCCCAGGCGTCGCTCTGTCATGGCTTGTTGCCTGACTTGTTGGTTTTGGGCGATGGCGCGGCGAACCGATAAGCCCCCGAACCTCTGAATCCTCCCTTCGCGTTGCTCAAGGTCAACCGGGTTCCGGCATAAATCCCAATGGACGAGCGTGTCGCACCAAGCATGGAAGTCGAGTCCTTCCTGGCCGACGGAGGTTGTTGCCAGGACGTAGGGCCAGAATGGGGTATTGAAAGCACGGCGCATTTCGTCCGTGCGGATCGGCTTCTCCCCACGTTCGAGAGTGCCGACCCTGGATTGAACGAAGGGCATCGCGACGTGACATCGGAGAGAGAACGTGTCGTCGCGGTTGCCCTGTAACGGGTGAAATGAGAAACGGCCGCTCTTGATCGTGAGACCGTCGCGGAGTTCGTCGGCAAGTTCGTCCTCGCTCAAACTCTGCAACTGCGAAATGAGCCAGAGATGCTCGTCCAAGACCGCTTCGAGATTCCCGTCAACCACGGCCCGCAGTATCGCATCTGGGTAGGATTCCTTCCCCTTGCGGAGAAGGGAATAAAAGCACCGCTGGTCGAGGTAGTTTCGTAGCCCGTTCCAAGAGGCGGACAGTGTGTTGGCAAAACCACCCTCGCCAACCGCTCCGGACCAGTGGCGCAGCAATGCTCTACCGAGGGCAACCCCGGGTGAACCGAGGGCGTAATCCACAAGAAGCTCGAAGCTGGCCGGCTTTATCGAGTGGATCGAGCGTTCGGCTTCCTCGCCCCAATCCGTCAAGAGTTGGGCAAGCCCAGCATCCTCTTCGCCGGTGGCGATCTCTCGCCGAAGCTGCCACCATCCCCGCTGAATCCACCGCCAGTTTCCCGCTTGGCGTTCAAGGCGGCCTAGCATTTTCCAAATCGGCAGGGACGGTGCATCCTCGCGGATGGTTACGCCCAAGGCCGAAATCGCCTTCTTCAGTTGGCGGCGCACCTCGCGGCGGATTACGCGAAGATCACTGCTTCTGGCCTCGAGAGGGTCGGTTTTCTCAACGAGGAAAGGAGAGGGGTGAAACAAACCGAGCAGCGGATGCCGCTCCGTTGCGGAGAGCAGCTTGCGGCGCGACACGTCCTCGTAAGTCATCCTGTCGCCGCCGAGCAACTCGGCTTCGAGGTCGAAGCTCAAGGCCGCAGCAATGGCCTGAGGAACCGCGCGAAATCGGCTGAACACCAGCAGTTTCCGTAACGGGGATTCCTGACTCTTCCAGACTCCGCGCAGCGGCCACCACGTTGCCGTTGGCGATAGCCAAGGGATTGCTAACTGTGTTGCAGGCGCAAGTTCCTGAAGCGCTCTGAGACGGGGATGCGGCCACGAGTCCGGCGCTTCAAAGCCATCCCGCATCTCTTTGCTGAGGAGTGGCGTTCCGTGCGTGTCCGCTGTCGTTGCCGACTTCCAGGCGACGTAGTGATTGCCCATCGTCTGCATCGGCAGGGGGATTGAAGTCCAATATGGCACGGCATCAGGGCGGTGGGTGTCGTCAAGGCTGCGGGATAGGTGCTTGAAGACGGTCAAATCCTCGGGTGCCACAGGCGCTTGCACCGGCCGTGTCTCGAAATGATCCCAGCCATCGTCATGCGAAGCACGTTCTGTTCGGGAGACGATCGGACAGAGTAGGCTCTCGACCTCGTTTCGGGCTGCTCGCGCCTCGGCTGAGGTTGGCTGCCCCTTGCGAAGTTCGGTTTCCAGCTTTGAGAACGCTTCTTCTGCCTGCTTGCGCTTCCGTTTTGCCGCGGCGTCGCCACCGTACAGAAACTCCACCAGCTCGAAGAATTCTGCGCGATGTGACGTGCCAGTCTCCTCTTCCCATCGGCGGGCATACAGCCGGTACGGCGTTGCCGACAGCAGCAGCAGTGCGGGCGGATCATCAGAGTCGTCGCCGCGAAGCCTTCCGATGACCCGTTGAGCGGCTTCGTCCTGTTGGGGTTCGATCAGATCGCGAAATCGCTGGAACTCGTCGAAGATCACAAGGTCGGGTTTCACCTCTTCAACCGCGCTCGCTGCCAGCGCGTTCCGCAGATGCGAAATCAACTCCAATCCGTCCAACTCTCGGGCGCGGAGTTCAGGCAGAAGTTGCTGATAGGGAGCTAGATTGAATTCTTGCCTGACGGATGCCTTAAAAGCCTCACGCAAGCCGCTGTCGGTAGCCTTGCTTCGTTGCTCTTTGACGTTGTGTTTCCAGTTCACGGACGCGCTGCCCTGGAACACGTCCTTGCCCCATTCGTCGAAGAGCTTGGGCCAGACCTGCTCCACTAAGGCATGAACGAGTGCCCGCTCTTCCTGCCTCCCGTCCCGCCGATGCCGTTTGCGGATGGGAATGGAAGTGTCCGGGGTGAGTGAATAAAGATGGAACGTCTTGTGTGTGGGGCGTTCGCTGGCCGGAAGCAGCGACAGGCGATCAATGGGGCAGTCTGCATCCTCGCGTTCATTCGAGGGGAGGATTTCCAGCAATTTCCGCCGATTTTGCCGAGCAATCGCCAGGTTGCTGCACATATAGAACACGACCAACGGACGGCCCAGGCCTTCGGCCATCCGTTGTACGACGTGCTGGGCAACGACCGTCTTTCCCAAGCCGACCTCATCGGCAACTAGAAAGCGGCGCGCCCGCTTGCGTCTGCGGAATGCCGCCAACACGGATCGCACGGTCGATTCTTGAAACGGCTTGAGCGGGGTCATCGTTGCTGCTCCATGAGGAGGGAGCGACAGACAACCTGCCACGTCGCGTGAAAGTCGGCGACGACCTTCCACTCATCGGGTGTGAGTTCCGAATCCGTCTGTTGCTCGTAGAGCTTCAGGTATTGTCGTAATCTCTTGTCAATCTGGGTGAGGCTGGACGGATCGCGGCTCCAAGATTTCAGAACCTCCTCGATAGTGGGTGCCCACCACGTCGGGCCAGATTTTTTTAGCGCCCTGCGGGACTGCGAATCCGCCTGGTCGTCCCAGTCGCCGCCGCCATCCCCACACGGCTCCCCGGTCAACAACGACCTGACCCACAACAGGAACGTCCGGGGATCGAGATAGCGGGCCAGCGCCTGCCGATCCCTCTCTTCTCCGGGCCTCGGGTCGATCGGTGCTCGCTGGAGCCATGACAAACTCGCATCGCCCATAGTCAGCTGACACATCACGAGTTCCGTGACATCACCTTCAGCAACGCGCAGTAACGGCAGGGTCGTGGCTCCCCTTGGCCAGAGAACCTGAGCGGCACCGAGCAGACCGACGGACAATTCAATGCCGTCATCCGGCGGGTTCGGGTCGGTTGCGCTCACGAGCGTTGGCATGGAGTCGTCAACACGCTGGGTGACGGCCCAGAAACCGGCAACGTGTTTTCTTGCCTCCTCGAGCCGTTGCTCGATTTCATCCGGCTCAACGGCGTCGCCCAACTCGTCGTGCCGAATAGTCAGTGCCGACTTCACGAAATCATCAAGCCCCGCAGTGACTTCCGACGTGACCTCCATCTCGGCAATCACTTCGCTATTCGGCCCGATCCAGCCCCGCCGCGTTGCGTTTGCACTTCCCGTCCAAATCCGCCTCCCGCCCGAACCCTCCGCGTAGATCAGCTTGGCGTGCAGCCCGCGCGGTTCAGGTTCTTCGTCCTGTGCGCCGGCGTTTTCCCGATCCGCAGCATCGGATTCAGCCAGATCATCAGGCGCGGGCGCATCAAGCAACAAGAGGTCGTCGAAAGCGGCCAAGGGCTTGCCTGCCTGGGCGGCAAGCTTCGTCATTTCAGATCGCGTTGAAACCAGCGTGCGGCTTGTCTGTGCATCGCCCCACTTCCCGAGTGCTTCGATAATGGTGCCGTCAAGGAAAGGGCTAACGATGACGAGTTTCTTAACCTTCGGCGGTTCCGGCGGGACGGTGCGGCTTTCCGTTCCTGTGAACAAGCGGAGACTCTTCAAGGCGCAACCGGGCGGAGAATCCCAGCGAACCTGCTGCAGTTCCGATCTAATCTTGCGGGCAGTGAGTCCCGGTAGTTTCGCGTGCTGAGCAAGTGTTGCACCGAGTTCCGGGATTCCCGGCACTTCGGATCCTGAGCCGCCAATCCGGCCGACTAGTGTAAGGCCGACATCCCAGGCGAGGTCTCGCGTTAGGTTTCGGCTTCCCATCCAGAGCCGCCATTGAGAGGTACTTCCGTCTTCACTGGCCTGCTTTGCCAGCGCTACTTTGGGATGCCACGACGCTACGGATTCATGGAGATTCACTTCACAGACATAGCGATCGAGAATCGCAAGTATTTTTGGGGGCTTCAGAGGAGCGATCAACCGCCCCGCCTGGGCAACAAGGCGCACGCGGTCTGCCAAGGCATCCACGGCTTTTGCAAAATCGACCTTGCTCCCCGATCCCCGGTCATCATCTAGGCCGGCAAGCGCGAGGAGGGCGGCAACAAGTGCTACCATGTCGGCAGAGTAGCTAGCGAGCAATGCATATTCCGTTCGCCACCCCGGATCGGGACGGATGGCATCCAGGTACGACACGTTCGACCAATGCCCTGTGCTCATGGTGTCTCCTGCAAATCCATGAGCAATTGCCGGACGTTACCCCATCGGTAATGCAAGGGTGCTGCGAGAGGATGCTGATCGGGTAGCCATTCGGCGCGTTTCTCCCGACCGGCGAGGCTTTTTGTGAGCCGTGCCCGTCGCCCTTTGCGGTGGGATTCGGCAGTTTGATAAACGTCGTATAGCCCATTCAAACTTTTGGTCTGGTTGCGGAGCCAGGCTTGCGTTTCTCGCAGTACGCCAAGAATGCCGCCGGGAATCAAAGTCGCATCAAAGCTGACTCCGTCAATGTCTAAAGCGAGGGCATCGTTAGCGAACTTGTCGCAGACATCCTTCAGGTTTTTCCGATGGAGTTCATCGGTCGGCAGGCCGTCATGCTCTTCACGTAGCGTCTCAACCAGTGCCGCATAAACGCCTCGGCCGATAGCCGAGAGCGCTGCTGCCTGTTTGGCGCGAAGCAACGCTTCCCGGTCGGCATGATCTGCCGCAGCTTTAACAATTGGGGACCACAGCTCCAGGCGGTCCGTGACCTCGACATTATGTTCAACTAGCCGAGCCAGAAGCGAAGGGGAGCCACCACTGTCAGGACGAGCTACTGAAAGGAAGCAATTGCGAAGGAAGCGCTTCTCGCCGGTGGCAAGTTGGAAATCCAGCCGCTGTTCGTGATCGTGCCACGCAGGAGGAGGTTTTGGAACGGAGTAGAACAGAGCCTCATCTTCTACAAGTAGTTGCCTGTCGTCGTCGTGCATCTGCGGGCGCACAGCTTGTCTCGCAATGATACGATGGACGGTCTGGCGAGATGGAATTGTGCCGCTCGCATTTGGGCGAAGAATGCGCCACGCAGAAAGCGCTGACCAGTAAACCAGTGTCGGCGGCTGGGTAGTCGGTTTAGGAAGACTGCGCCCCCCAATAACTCCGAATTCCTTTGCTTTTTTTAGACGACGGGCAAGAATTATTTCCTGGTTCTCGACCGCTGCGGAGATGTGGTGGCGATCTCGTTGCTGCGTTACCTTCTCGTAAAGCCAAGGCACAAAGAGGACGTATCGAAGGCGCGTATGCAGAACCGATGTCCCGGGGAAAAACCGATCAGCGTACGCCTGATGAAGTGCAAGGAAGCCGACTTCATCACGAACACCGTCAGCGGCGTCGCGGAGCTGTTTCTCCGCTCGCCGTAGCGCGTCTCGTGATAAGAGAGTCCATCCGAAGCTTGCCTGCATGACTTAATATCCCAGCAATTTGCTCTCCGAAACCTCACGCCATCGCTCACGCCAACCGCGCCGCCCTGCCCCGCGCGATTTGCGCCTCGTTGTAATAGCGGGCTGCCTGCTGCAGAGAGCGGTGCTGTGATTGCTGCATGGCTTCAGGCAGCGGCACGCCTTCGCGCGCCGCTTGCGTGAGGTAGCCCGAGCGCAGTCCATGCGCCGAAAATTGCTTCGGATCGAGATCGGCGGCGGCGCATCGCGATTTTATGACCGCGTTGACGCTTTGCGGGTCGAGCGCGGCGGCGCCGATCGCACCCCATCTATCAATGCGCCGAAACACCGGTCCTCCGTCGATCTTCGAAAATTCGAGCCAGGCGCGCAGGGCCTCGACAGGCCGTCCAACGACGAGCGCGCTCTCGCCCGACTCGGCGGAAGCGGTCTTGGTACGGCGAAGGCGCAAGGCCAGTACGGGTAAGACCAGTCCGTCCGGCGCCGACGGATCGGCGGGAACTGGCTCGCGCTCGTCGATGTCGTCGACGCGTAGTCGGGCGATTTCCGAGCGACGGCGCCCGCCCGACCCAAAGGCCAGCAACAGAAGAGCCCGATCGCGCAGGTCGACCGCCCTGCCCCGCCCGCAGGTCGCAAGCAATTGGTCGAGAACGTCGCGGGTGATCGCCTGCGCGCTTTTCCTCCCACGCGGGCGATCGGCGGCGCGAATGGCGAGACGCAATGCGTTGCGGATCGACGGGCTGCTGAATGGTCCTTCGACGCCCTGCCAGCGATGCAGCGTCGACCAGAGCGCGAGGCGGCGACGAACGGTCGCCGGCGCGTGCGGGCCCGAGGCACGCAATCTCCCGTCGATGCGCAAGGCTTCGGCCACGACCTTGGGCATCCCGTGATCGGAATTCTTTTCGCGCTCACCCTCGTCCCAGAGATGATGGGCGATAAAGCGCAGAATGCTCGCTTCCGATGCCGGCCAAGCGAGCGGCGCGCCGGTCGCGGCGCGCGACCAGGCTTCAAGATAGGCGAGGTCGGAGGCGAGCGCCCGCAGCGAATTCGCGCCGGTCCCGGCCTTCGCGAGATGGGCGAGCGTGTCGATTTCGGCCGGATCGAGCGCGTCGGCGAGCCGATCGCGCGCCGCCATCGGCAGCAGCCCGGCGAGGGCGTCGATCGGACAATCGTCGCTGGGCTTCATGACGCCTCCGGCGGGCCGATGACCGCAATGTTTTCGCCGCGCGCCGCCGCGAGCATCTTCTTGTCGAGCGTCGCCAGCGGCAGGCCGTCGGATTGCGCGAGGGCCAGATAGGCGGCGTCGTAAGCGGTCAAGCCGTGCTTCCGGGCGAGACGCAGGACGTCATAGTCGGCCGCGGACCCTCGCTCGGCGATCGGCAGCGTCGCCAGCATGGTCAACGCCTCGTCGATCTCGGACGAGGAAACGCGGTTACGGCGCTCGGCCACCAGGAACAGATTGCGCAGCTCATGGCGAAACAGCGACGGAACGACGGGCGGATTGGCCAAAATTTCGCCGAGCAGCCGATCGGCGAGGTCGCTCGCCTCGTCGGGCAGGAACCAAGCGGCGGCGAAGGAGGCGTCGAGCACATAGGCCATCAGTAGCGATGGCCTTCGTGTTTCCAGGCGATGAGCTCGTCGACCGTTACGGGTTTGGCGCGGGCGCGGAAAGCGCGGATGTCCTCGATCGTCTTCTTAATCACGGCGCGGCGCTCGACGTCGAGGGGGGCGAGCCGCGCCACCGGCTCATGGCCGCGCGCGATGACCACCTCTTCGCCGGCTTCGACCTTGGCGATAAGCTCCGAGAGGCGGGCTTTCGCCTCGCCGATTTTGACGGTGATGGGCATGGACGCCTCGTGAAATCCCCGGCCGAAAGCTCCGAACGACGGGATTATTGGGAGTTTTGGATATCTTTTCGACTTAGTCAAGGTCTTGGTTCGATCACAATCGATAATCTGTACTTATCAATGATTACAGACCGCCAGCTGGTTGTGCAACGTGTTCGTTCCCACCCCCTTCCCGTCGCTCCGCCCCGACTACAACCCTGTCCGCAGGCATTCGACGATCTGCTACGTCAGCCCCGTTGAGTTCGAAAAGAAGGTGGGGTAACTTAACCCGGCATCCACGAAACCGGCAGCAGCTCATTAGGAGTTTCTATTTCTGTGGTTTGGGGACGCTGCGGGTTTTCGTTTCGACATTGGGCTCATCTTTTGTATTCTTTTTAGGCGCTCCATCATCGTTGCAGAAATGCTTATCAAGATGTTTCAAGGTCTCCGCTGCGAAATTATACTGCTTGTGAATATGCTCTTGGTTCATCCCACGCAGGCTGACCACAATCAAAGCGGCCATCGCGATGACGATCACCGTGCGAACAGCTTTGATGTTAGATCCAATGGTCTCGGATTTTATCGTAGCGATGTCTTCATACATAAAAAATGAAACTAGGATCAAAGGAATCGAAAGGAGGAGGCTAATGTACAGGTTGCCTGTCGCCTCTTTTATAACAACGAATCGCTCGTATTGCTGACGTTCTGCCTGACAAGCGATCTGAAGAAATTGTTCAACTAGGATTTGCGCATTCATTTCGGATAGCGGCGCGCCCGTTTCGTCCGTTTCCGGGTAGTAGCGCCACAATTTCAAGGATGTCGCAGTGTTCTGGAGGCCGAGAACCATTGTCCAAGCTAACCCGGCAACCAAGGCAAGAAAGTGGGTTGTTGTCCGGTCCGTAGCGGACTTAACGACTTGCGGCACTGGCGTAAACAGTGATCCAAAGGCCAGCAACAGTATCGAGCCTGGCACGATTTTTCCTACGAAGTCGCGGAGAAGGAAGCTCGTGTAAAGCTCTTTAAAAATAGCGGCGAACGCCTCCATAGCCGGCCGTCCTCAAAATGGTTGACGCTAAAAAGAAGCCTAATCCCCTTGCCAACCAAACGTCTAGTCGGTACGTGCGTTGCGCACGGACTCGAGAGGGCCTCTCACGCAGGTTTATATATGCGATAATCGCGCTCAAATGATTCTTGCATCTCTCTGAAGACTGTCGATACGAAGTGTGGCGCGAGATAAATCGTGATGCAATGTAAATCTATTCGGAACTGCAATGCACCTCATTCCTGCTTCGATCGCAGCCTCTACACCGGTGTATGAATCCTCAAGAGCGACGAAGCTTTTCCTTGCGCCCATCGCAGCGCGGACCTTAAGGTAAATTTCAGGGTCAGGTTTGGACTGCGCAACCTCATCTCCGCAGATTACATACGAGAACTTAGCCATAATCCCTAGGCCGTCTGGTCCGAGTATGGTCTCCACCCCGGTCTTTGTGGTTCCAGAGGCTAATGCGACAGGTAAACCTTTCTTCTCGCAGTAGGCAATCAGGTCGGTCACGCCAGGGCGGATTAGGTTATGAAGCGAATTTCGTATGTAGGAGCTATAGATGTGGTCCTTGCGTCGAATAATGACCTCAGTCAATGCCGCTGTGACCCTTAGTCGGGCCTTAGTCAGGAGAGCCGGGATGTATTCACCCGGACGATGGCCAATGCAGCATTCGCTCCAATCAGATTCGGATAATCGGATGCTGAAATCTCGAAGCGCCGCGTTTGTTGCCTTCAATTGCAATAGCTCATCGTCCACAATTAGGCCATTCAGGTCAAAAACGATAACATTATCCATTTCGAAAATCGCATTGATTTTCGTGTCCTCGAAATAATTGAAATTTACTGCTGTCATTTATTTCTTTCGTGGGCGTGAGTTTGTAATGACCCGTTGTTCAAAAGATCCAACATCATATTAGCCTTTTTTCTTTGAGAAAGCGATGACAAAGGGTGTCGAAATATTTTCGACTCGATGGCGTCTCAGCGGACGCGGCGAAGCATTCCGCGCCCGCATCGTCTCTTACGCCGACGACTTCGTCATCCTCAGCCGCGGTCATGCGGAAGAGGTGCTGGCGTGGACGAGGGCGGTGATGACGAAGCTCGGGCTGATGCTCAACGAGGCGAAAGCCTCGGTGAAGAACGCCCGAACGGAGAGCTTTGACTTACTTGGCTACACACTCGGTCCGCGACGCATCGGCTGGATGTTCATTGGGTATCTGGGCCTGGGCGCAAGCCCATCCAAGAAAAATGTTCAGCGGGTCAAGACGAAGATTGCGACCTCGTTACGCCTGGAAATACGGGTGCCTGGCCTGTCGTGCGAGACCGATTGAATAGACTTTTGATCGGTTGGTCGGCTTATTTCGGCTATGGCACGCGGTTGCAGGCGTATCCGGCCATCGACCATCACGTCTACGACCGCGTTCGACACTTTCTCGTTCGACGGCACAACCTGCAAGGGCGAGAGCGCCGAGGCTGTTCGTCAGCCCGTTCGACGTGTAACAACAGTGATCCAGGATGTACTTGGAAACTTTGAAGACGCGATAGGGGAGAGCCTTTGGCGGGAGCGCTAACTGCCAGAAATTCTCTTGCGGGTTCAGTTCTAGCGATATCGCCGACATGACTTTGCCCGTTGAGCGACATCGAACGGTGTGGCCGGAGGCGCGCAATGCGGGGCGCTGAAAGTTAGCCACAGCAGCTTTCATCAATATCGAGCCGCCAGAGCGGGAACGTCGGCGCCCTTCAGCTCGGTCGCCGGATAGGCGATGTGGCCCTGCTGGTTTACCGGCGAGGCGGCGCTTGCCGGCTTCCAGAAACTCCTTCGACCAGGTGTAATAAAGGCTCTCTGCCGCGCCGGCATAGCTCAGCAATGCTGTGTTCCCCGCGCAGGCCGTCCAGAACGATGCGGATTTTTTCCTCCGCCGAATACTGTCGACGGGTCACGCGGCGGATGTAGAACAACATGGCGGCGGTTTCCGCGCAGGGAGCACGGTTTGTCTGCGTCTTGATTCCGCGAAAATTTGCCCCTCTCGGTCAAACCAAACCACAGAGCGTTGAACAGCCCTATCGTCACCCCCGTATCAGGGGAATCGGGTGAAAACCTCAAGCCGCGAGGAGGCTTGCGAGAAAGTCGTCATCCCATGAGGCGGTTTTGCGTTTGAGGCGCAGGGAGTCTTTTCCGGGCGCTTTACGGATCAAGTTGTGCGCCATGTGTTTGAGCGTGGTGAAGTTGGCGGGAGCATTCTCGGTTCTGATGCGGCATTCGTCGTCTCGAAAGATCATATCCATGATCCAGTGCAAGCTGTTTTCCACCGCCCAATGGGCGCGGATCTTCGGCCCGAGCGCATGCGCCAGCAATGCCAGCGAAGTGATATAGAAACGCGTCTCCTGTTGGATCTTGCCGTCGATTTCGCGCTTGCTCTCGACCATGACGACGCCGTTCAAGCCCTGCCAATCATGGCGCTCCTGCCGTCATGCGACATCGTGAATCGCAGTGTAGGTTCTGGTTTCGATGCGGCCATGATCGCCGTCTATGGTCGCGTGCCGACTGATCTTCGTGTCCTTGAACGCCCTTGTTTTCTGCTCCAATGCGAAAGTCTGTACATCCTCCAATAGCGTTCCCCGATTACCCTTGAGCGCGATGATGTAATCCGCCTTCTTGTCCATGATCTTCTTGGCGATGCCGCGCTGACACCCCATCGCGTCGATTGCGATGACGGCGCCCTCGATCGCCATCATCTCGAGCAGCGCGGGAATGGCGACAATCTCGTTTGACTTTTCATTCACCTTCACCTGCCCGAGCACGAGGCGCTGGCGCGCAGCGAAGGCCGACACCATGTGGATCGGCGCTTTTGAATCCTTCTTCTGATAAGAGCGGCGCAGAGTCTTGCGATCGATCGCGATGACCTCGGACGGCGTCTTGGTCAGCGCTGCGACCCAGGCGATGAAGCAGCGCTGGAACGCGCTCGCGTCGAGCGTGGCGAAAATATCGCCGAGGTGATCATGCGACGGCGTGCCGCCGCGAAAGGGGCGGAAACGGCGCAGCAGATCGAGTTTCTTCTCGCCGAACCGGGCGATGTCGATGAAACTGTCCGCGCCGGCGAGCACTGCGAGAAAGCACAGCAGCAGGATTTCCTCCAGCGGATACACCACCTTGCCGCGCTGTCGGCGATCTGGCAAATCCTTGAAATAATCCAGAAAAACAATCGCTTCGCAAAACGCCCCAAAGGCCCTCGCCGCTGGCGCCATCGTCGCTCTCCACCACTCGAATCAGTGGATCACGACAGATTCAGCCCATCGCCCTGTTGTCACGCGCTTTTTCACCCGATTGCCCTGACCCCCGTATCCTCTGGGCTTGCCAAAAGCGTTTTTTCTGCCTTATTTAATGAAATGCTAAGGTCGGGGGTGCGTCGCATGTCGCCAAGTAACGAGAGCGATGCCAAGAAGTTTTTCAAGGCGCATCCTGACCTTGAGGGGAAGATACGTAGTTCTCCTGGTTTTGCAGAATGGTCCAAGCTATTTAAGGAAATCGAGTTAGACTCGTCGAAATACTTTGTGCGTAAGGGAGAGGGTTGTGGTGCAATCTTTGCGGATAGCGACGCGATGTGGCTGGCATTTCGTTACGATCAGGCAGCGAGCACCGCACTCCAGATTTCGGGCGCGGTTGTCCCCACGGCTCTAAATTTGCTCAGTGCGAATTGACCCTTCCTGATGCGATGCATGAGTTCGACGCCGGCGATCGTGATCGCCGCATGTCGGAATCGCTTGAACCCGAGCATAGGCCCCAAACGAAGCTTGATGGATCGGTGGTCCTGTTCAATGAGATTATTCAGGTATTTCGAAGATCGAATTCGAGTCCGTACGCCGCCGGCTCGATGCTGTGTGAGAAGTTCGCGCGCCGCCCGATGTGACGCCTGATATCCGTCGAGCGTGATTTTGCCCGGCGGCCGTCCGTGGCGCGCGAACGCACGACGGAAAAACGCTTTGGCGGCGGCGACGTCTCGCTTGGCGCGCAGCAAAAAATCCACCGTTTTCCCCGCCTTGTCGACGGCGCGGTAGAGATAGACCCAGCGTCCCTTGATCTTGACGTAGGTCTCATCGACGCGCCACGATCCGCCGACTTGGCGCGCGAAACGGTTCCACCGCTTTTCGAACTCCGGAACGTAGCGCTGAACCCAGCGCATGATGGTCGTGTGGGCCAGGGACAAGCCGCGCTCCGCCATCATTTCCACGAGATCTCGGAAGCTGAGCTTGTATCGCAGATACCAGCGCACGCAGAGAACTATGATTTCGCGGTCGAAATGGCGTCCTTTGAAAAGATCGTCCACGCTCGGCATCGCCCATTGCCCCAACGTCCTTTGCCACCATGCAGGGATTATGTCCCGCTCACGCCGTTCGCGCCAGAACCATCTGGAACGCGGTGCTCGCTGCCTGATCCCAGCGCTATGACGAATCCTACATCGCATCGCCGTCTCTACAGTTTGCACCAGAGCCCCTTCTTGAGCATTTTCGCCAAGACCGTGTCTCACACGAAACTAGCAATTCCGGAGGGCCGGTCAGCGCCACTCGCGGAAAGCATCCTGTCTCGCGACCTTCTCCATCGGGCCTTTGCGTTTCGTGGTCGGTTCATTGCCACTCCGCCTGGTCAGGGCCCAGACGAGGCCGATAAGCTGCGCCAAGACAAATGGAGGCGAATTGTAAAAGCCTTCGGCGGGCTCAAGAGCCGATACGAGATTGGCGAGCGCATTTTCGAACTGGCCGTGAATTGCTGCGAGCGGCTCAAAGAATCGAGCGTCGAATCTGAGCGGATGGACGAATTCCGAGCAAACCTCGAAAATCTCGGGCCCGAACACATCATCGTCGATCTACCGGCCTTGAAGGCCGACGCAATACGAATCCTCGCCCGATACCCCAACGGCGCGCTGAAGGTGCCAGAATTCTCCTTCAATCCCGTCAAATGGGCGGACGCGTACGAACTACAGAAGCGCACCGGTTACATATTTTGCCCGCGTTCGATCGTCCCGATCATATCTGTCGCATCGCGGATATTTTTTCTTCGGGAGTACGGCGTCACGATGGCGGTCGAAGCCGACGGCTACATAAAGGCTGCGCAGGCCATCTCATCCACTTGGCTTACGGCCTTGATTGCGCGCGGCGTCATCGATGAGGAGGCCGCCAAACATCTGTCTAGCGCCCGCTTTTCTCTGCTCAGCGTGCGCGCGAGCGATTTGAAAATTCCCGAAGAATGGATAACCGCCAATCCCGACTTAGCATACGAGACGGCGCACCAACTAAACAAATGCCTGAGGGGAGGTCTGACCGCGAGCCACCTCGAAGCGCTCGGCAAAGTAATTGCCGCGATCTGCGAGCTAACGAACACATGGTTTTCCAGTGGCAGAGCTACACGAGACCTTGATGACGAAAATGCACTGCAACAATTCCTAAAGGAAGGCCTTGAACTTCAACGATTGAAGACCCAAGAGGGGTCCGTCGTCGGCGGCGGCAAGCTTGACCTGTTCGTTGAGGACGCGGTTCTGGTTGAAAACAAGTTCCACGACGTCGCGAAGCATCCAGACCGCATTGCGAACGCCGCCGGGATGCAGGGACGTCGCTATGCGATCGCGCTGAATTCGCAACTCGTTTTCGTCATTGCCGCCTACAAGCCGGCCGCGGGCCGCTTTCCTGACAAGTGGCAAACGATGGAAGTTAGAGAAATCAGCGCGTCAGACCCAAATCGCGCGGAGATCCGCTTCACGCTTCCATATGGTGCGGTTCTCCCTTCGTCGGAAAAAGCAAAATAGATTGGCGCGTGATAAACTGGTGGAAGCAGCGCTCGACCCCGGTGATTTCTCCCGATTCTCCGGCTTCCTCCAGCCTTTCGGTGCGCTTTTCGAAAGTGGGCGATGCGAGAGGCGCTCACGCGCGGGATCGGAGACGATAGCGCACATCCGGCTGGTGTGGGGAAAGACGGTATCGCTCCTCCGCTACCACGCAATTAAATCAGATAGTTAGCTTATTCCCCAACCCGCTACAGTCTTTCACCCCCTTGGCTACCCCGACTTCAAAGTTGTCTCGCCGAAGTTCGTCCTCGTCATCATAGGACTGCGAGAATCCCCGAAAATTCGTTTGAAGCTGACGCCGCCCTGCGGTTTTGTTGAGCCGTGCGCAAGGCCGCCGCCAGCCGAAGCCATTGTCGGCCCGCCAAAATGACCGAAGCGCGATGGGAGGAGGCATCCGTGTCCGGGGATTTTGAACGAGAACTGACCAATCGCGTCTGGGCGGACGACACCTTCGCCACCCAAGTAGAGAGGAGCCCAGTCGAGGCGCTCAGGTCGATGGGCGTCGAGGTCCCCGCCGGCGTCAAGGTGAAGGTGGTGGTGCAGCGCCGGGACAGAATCTACTTCACCATCCTGCCTGCCCGGGCGCCTCACGCGGAGCCAGAGACGGCGCCCCTCAATCAGATGGACCTCTGGTCCAGCAAGGGGCTGTTCATTTGGCTTGTCCCCGTGGCCGCCAAATTCAAACTTCTGGCCCTGCGCAACGCCGCCCGTAAAGAGGGGGACTGATCGTGAGCAACGCCGATTTCGTTGAGCAATACTACGAGCGCATCGCGACCGATCCTGACTATCGCGCCAAGCTGCTCGCCGACCCGGTCGGGGGCGTGTGCGAGCAGTTCGGCTACGCGCCGGGCCCCGATCTGAAAATCGAGATCATCGAGCAGGCCGATGACACGATCGTCATCATGATCCCCCCAAAGCCGGAGGCGGGCGAGGACATGGAGCGAGAGCTGACGAGGGTCTCCGAACAGGTTTTTGACTTGCTCTTTTCGTCGGGGATCGGGGGCTTTTTCATCCCGGACGACGCACAGAAATGGGTCCTGCGCGAGATCAGGCTGGCGTCGCAGAAGAAGACTGGTCTCGATATCTCCGACATGTAGCTGGTCTGGCGCAGCACGAGTTCATTTTGGCTAAGAGGCGACGATAAACTCAATTCGGATTTATCACCACTTCTAACGATGCTTTGACTAGCGTTCTGACACAATCAATGGACAGGCGCGCGCGCCCGCTCAATGATAGGCTGCACTTGTCGCGCATTGCGGCGGTTATTGGAGGCCATAATGTCAGAGCAATTCAAACGCTGGATTTGTCTTGGATGTGGGTTCTCTTATGACGAAGCGCTTGGATTGCCGGAACACGGGATCGCGCCGGGAACCCGCTGGGCCGACCTGCCCGAAGATTGGGCCTGCCCCGACTGCGGAACGGCAAAGGCGCAATTTGAGATGGTGGTCATCGGCTATGCCGCCGGAGGCGCGCAACTCGCCCAGAACGCTTGAGCGGCTCGGAAGGCAGGGGGAAAGTCATGACTCGTTTTTTTGTACTTCGCGCCCATGAGCGCGGCCATGATGTCATCCGCTCCGATGGTGCGGCGTCGTCCTATGTGGCGGGACATCCCGGCGCTTTCATCAGCCGCGAGTCCAGCTTCAATTTCCATCAATATCAAGGCGGTCGCCCCGGCTTCGGCCCGATCCGTGTCTTCGGCGACGAGACCTTCCACGGCGCCGGCTGCGGTTACAACATGCATCCCCACCATAACTTCGTGATCTGCGCCTTCGTGCTCGAAGGCGAGCTGACCCACATCAACACCGCGGGCGAGGGGACGGTCGACCGGTTGCGGCAAGGCGATTATTACGTCTTCTCGGCCGGCTCCGGCGGCAAGCATTGCGAGCTGAGCATCAGTCCCGAGGACATGAATGCGATCTATATCTGGGTGCTGCCGAGCCAACTTTATCTACCGCCCGCCTATCATCGCGGCCATTTCGATCTGCGCACTCGCCGCAACCAGATCATACAGTTGGTCGGCGACGCCGACGGCGCTCTGCCATTTCCGCAGGACCTGCGCGTGTCGCGTTTGGCGACAGATCGCGAGGGGACATTTACCTACACGCCGCGCTCGATCGAGCATGGCGTCTATATCTTCGTCGTCGATGGAAATCTAACGTGCGGTGACGCTGTATTAGGTCGACGCGACAGCCTTGGCGTCGCAGGAGTGAAAATAGTCGAATTCGAAGCGGCCGACACGACAGACGTCCTCATCGTTGAAACTGCGATGATCCATGACGAGCGGGTTCGCGCCTGGGAAAAGGAACAGGCCGAGGTAGCGTGACGACCGCCTCCAGCCGATGACGCGCGCATTTCGCGCCAAGGAGCAAGACCATGCCCATCATGGATGTTCGATACGCCGCCGGCCGCCTCGACAAAGAGGCCAAGGCCGCGCTCGCAAAGAAACTTACCGATGTGTTGATTCAAATGGAGGGCGGCGCCAACACGCCCGGCGGCCGTGGCTTCGCATGGGTGTTCTTCACGGCCTTCGCTGAGGACGACTGGTGGATCGGCGGCAGCGCTGGCGACGACTATGTCTCGCCGCCCGGAAAGTTCTTGGTCCAGATTTCCATCCCAGAAGGCTATATGAACATCGCCCACAAGAATGAGGTCCACGCCTGGGTCGCCGCCGCCATCACCGAGGTCACCGGCGTGTCCGATCCGGGCCGTAGCATCCTGACCGTGATCGACGAGGTCACCGAAGGAAATTGGGGGAATGCCGGCCGTCCGATCAGCCTTGAAAGCATCGCCGAGACGGTCGGCCAATCGAAACAAGGCGCGCGCCTGAACTGGTCGCGCTCCTATTTCGAGGCCAAGGCCCGCGCTATGGCGACCGCGGGATATCCCACGGACGCCGGGGGTCTGTTTCCATCGCTCACGCCGTCTGAACCGGCGCGCACGCCCACGGGCGTAAAGTGACCTTTGATGTGCGCGACCCTCCCCCTAACGGCGATAGCGAAACCTTCTCATCGTAGGGACCGTTGAGCCGTCGGGAAGTGGGCATTCGACTGCATCGGGGATGAACGTCCCCGAGCTATGGCTGTTCGCGCTGAACGCGCCGATCAGGGACATGAAAAGGCGGCGGAGATGAAAGCCAGGGAAGGCAAACATAGCTTCTGGGACAATCTCATCCCGCTAAAAGGCGGCCACTTCGGGGACCAGCTCGCCGGCTGGACGCCGGGTCCGCCCGTGAAGACGAGACTCGGCTGCCGCATTCTGGCGGACCAGATGATCGAGGTCGCCCCAGCCATCGCGCTTGCGGCGGACGTCTATATGCCAAAGGTCTCGGGCCGCTATCCGGCCATCGTCTCGTTCGCCGCCTATTCGAAAGAGTTGCAGGCAGCCGGCGTGCCTGCGGGCAACAACGAGACGGGCAGCCCGCCTGTCTTCACGGAGCGAGGTTATGTTCATGTCATCGTCACCCGGCGCGGCATGGGGCGGTCCGGCGGCAAGGACGCGGTATATCTCAACGACACCGACGTAGAGGACCACGCCAAGGTGATCCAATGGGCGGCTGCGCAGCCCTGGTGCGATGGTCAGGTCGTGCTCTTCGGCACATCTTATTACGGAATGACCCAGCCTCAGGTCGCCCGACTTCGTCCGCCTGCGCTGAAGGGCTTCTTCGCCAATGAGATGTGCACGGACTTCTTCCGCCACATCGCCATGTTCGGCGGCGCGCCGCAGCCGGATTTCTTTGCGTTGTGGATGGGCGCGAACTTTACGCCGTTCCAGTTCGCGCTACGCGTGCCGCCGCTCGTTCGCGCGCTGGTTAGCCACATCGCTAATTCGCCACTGAAACATCTGTGGTGGCCGCTGGTGAAGAAGCGCATGACGCGGTTCATGAAGGCTTTCCAGCGACAGGTCCCGACGCGGCCGACGCGTGAGTTATTTGCTGAATTCATGCTCGACGGCAAGACGCGCGCCACCGCCGCGATGCCGCAAGGCCCCAGCGGCGCGCTGGCCGACATCGAAGCTCCGTTCGTTGTGGTGCAGAATCCGGGCTACCTCAACCTGCATCAGTTCGGCGCCTACGACCTGTTCGAGAATGCAGGGACGCCGCGCGATCAAAGATGGCTGATCATCGGCCCTGCGAGTTTCGATCTGCCGGTCTACCATTGGCAGTTGGAAGCGCTCGCCTTCTTCGATCATCTCCTTTACGGCGCCGACAACGGCTATGCCGCGCAGGCGCGGGTGCGATATTGGATTGAAGGTGTGGACGCCTACGGATCCGCGGCAAATTGGCCGCTTCCGGGGAGCACGCCGCTTCGGCTCTATTTGGCCTCCAGCGGCGCCGACGCCGGAACACACCGGCTCACCCGCGAGCCGAGCGAAGGCGGAACGAACCGATGGGCGGCGATACCCCTCGGCGGCACGGTGTGCGCCGGCTTTGACGAAGTCGCCAACCAGCGCCTCACTTTCGAGATGCCCGTAGAGGAGGAAATGGAGTTAAGCGGCCCCGTGACTTTGAGCCTCTCCTTCAGTTCCAACGAGATCGAT
Organism: Methylocystis parvus OBBP; assembly: GCF_027571405.1. GTDB lineage: Bacteria > Pseudomonadota > Alphaproteobacteria > Rhizobiales > Beijerinckiaceae > Methylocystis > Methylocystis parva. The sequence continues at coordinate 142,352 of NZ_CP092969.1, read as the reverse complement.
TCTTATGTGGTGGCCCGCGCCGGCCGCCGCTCGGCCGATGGCTCCTACCATCTCCTGTCGATGGGCGCGATCCGCCCCGCCTGCCGCAGGGTCGACGAAGCGCGCTCTACCGCCACTGAGATCGCCATCGACATTGACGCGCCCGAGCCGCTTACGCCAGGCATCCCTGTGACGCTTCGCTTCAGCCTGACGCCGCAGCCTGTCGTTCTGAAGCCGGGCGAACAGCTTGTCCTCGATATCGGAAGTCGCACCGATCTCCTACGCAGCGACGTAAGCCATGGTCATGCGCAATTCGACATGCAGGTCCCGCCCTATTATTCGCGCAACGCCCTGCATTACGGGCCGGACAGCTATATCGAGTTGACACGCGCAGCTCCCCGAGTCCCCGCGCGAATCTCGATCTGATAGATCTTTCGTATCGTCAGAAAGCGAAAGACTCGCGACTGAAGTCACTTCCGCCGACGCGGCGCAAATCGCGTGCATGACAAAGTTCAAGCGGTCGCGTAGCCTGCCGCGGCCGTTTTTGTCACCCCGGAGCGAAAATGATCAGAGACGCCGCCTCCCGCCGCCAGGTGCTAACCCTTGCAGCCGCTGCGCTACCGGCAACCCTCGCACTACCATCCACGCCCGCAATCGCCTATCAAGGTAATATGGAGCGCGCGCTTGCCTCTCTTCAGGACGCGATGGCGTCTTTAGAGGCCGCAACGCCAAACAAGGGCGGGCACCGCGAACGCGCAATGCAAATCATCCAGCGCGCCATGAACCAAGTGCAGATGGGTATCGATTACGCGAACAGGCATGGCGGCGGCGGCTTATGAGAATAGAAAAAGCGGCGGCCCGTTCCGGGTCTTTCGTCAGATTATAGCGTTTTTGTGCGGAACACGTCATGGTCACGCTTTACTCCTACCCTCGCCTCTACGGCGTCGCCGACAACAACGGCTATGGTTTGAAGGTTTACGCCTTTTTGCGACTCGCCGGCGTCTCGTTTCGTCAAGAGCATGTCTTTGACGCATCCTCAGCGCCGCGGGGCCAGCTTCCCTATATTGTCGAGGATGGAGAAACGATCGGCGACAGTGAGACGATCATCGCTCATCTTGTCCAGAAACATGGATTGACCATCGATCGTGCGCTCACCGCAAGTCAGCGTTGCCAGGACCTGCTCGTCACGCGCATGCTCGACGACCTCTATTGGGTGATGTCGTATTCGCGATGGCAAGACGAGCGCTACTGGCAAGCGTTTCGCGATACGCTACTCTGGGAGCATCCAAGCCTTCGACCCGAAGACCTTCTCAAGGCGCGGGAGTTCAATTTTCAGCGCTATTACTACCAGGGTATCGGCCGCTATCCGCCTGAGATGGCCTATGCGCGCGGCCTCGCCGACCTGAGCGCTCTCGCCAGTTTGATCCCTTCGGAGGGCTACGCGCACGGATCGGCGCCGACCAGCATTGACGCCGCCATCTACGGATTTATCGCCAACGTCTATTTTTATGACATCGACACGCCGCTCAAGCAGTTTGTCGTTTCGCAGCCAAACATCGTCAGACATTGCCTCGCCATTCATGGCGCCGTGTCGTGCGATGGAGAGCAGGAACGTAGCGGGTGAACGCCGCCGCAGATAGCACCCGTGTAAAACCCGCCGCGTCGGCGATCGCCGTGGCCATTCTGAAGGCGCATCATGACGACCATCCGCGACCTGACCTATGATTTGCTCCGCCGTCACGGCGTTACCACGATCTTCGGCAATCCCGGCTCGAACGAACTGCCCTTCCTGCAGGATTTCCCCTCCGACTTCCGCTATATCCTCGCCCTGCATGAGGGGACGGCCATCGGGATGGCCGACGGCTACGCCCAGGCGACAGGCCGCCCCGCACTTGTCAACCTGCACTCCGCGGCCGGGACCGGCAACGCCATGGGCGGCTTCGCCAACGCCTGGAATGCCCATTCGCCGCTGGTGGTGACCGCCGGCCAGCAGATCCGCGCCATGATCGGCATGGAGCCCCTGCTGACCAACATCGACGCGACCACGCTGCCGAAGCCGCTGGTGAAGTGGTCCTATGAGCCGGCGCGCGCCGAGGACGTGCCCCTCGCCATGAGCCGCGCCTTGCACCTGTCCGCCCTGCCTGCGCCCGGTCCGGTCTACCTCTCCATTCCCTATGACGACTGGGCCAAGCCCGCCGAGCCGGAATCGCTGCGCCTGCTGGAGCGCCGCGTCTTCGCCGCGGGGGCCCTGGACCCCGCCGCGACGGCCGCGCTCGCCGCCCGTCTCGATCGAAGCGCCAAGCCGGTCATCGTCCTCGGGCCGGACGTCGACGCAGCGCGGGCAAACGAGCACGCGGTGCGCCTCGCCGAGCGGCTGAAGGCGCCGGTTTGGGTCGCGCCCTCGGCACCGCGCTGCCCATTCCCCACTACCCACCCGAACTTCCGCGGCCTTCTGACCGCCAGCATGGCCGATATCTCCCGGCTGCTGGAGGGCCACGATCTAGTGCTGGTCGCCGGCGCGCCGGTGTTCCGCTATCACGAATATGTTCCCGGTCCCCTCCTGCCGCCCGGAGCCGAACTGATCCAGATCACTTGCGATCCCGACGAGGCCGCGCGCGCCCCCATGGGCGACGCGGTGGTCGGCGACGTGGGCCTCATCCTCGCAGCGCTCGCCGACGCGGTGAACGAGGCGGCAAGGGCGGCCCCGCAGCCGCGGGAAGTGCCACCGCGTGCCGCGCCGGGTGCCGCCCTTCTCACCGCTGAGCGCGTTCTCGACCTCATGGACGAACTCGCCCCTCGCGACGCCATCTATGTCAACGAATCCACATCCACGATCGAGGCCATGTGGGAGCGCATGCGCTGGGAGAAGCCGGGGAGCTACTATTTTGGCGCAGCGGGAGGACTCGGCTTCGCCATGCCGGCCGCCATCGGCGTCCAGCTCGCTGAGCCGGACCGGAAGGTGATCGCGGTCGTCGGCGACGGCTCGGCCAATTACAGCGTCACCGCCTTGTGGACGGCGGCGCAACACGAAGTTCCGGTAGTATTCGTGATAATGCGCAACGGCACTTACGGTGCCCTTCGGTGGTTTGCCGGCATGCTGGAGGCGGAGCGCGTGCCCGGCCTCGATGTGCCGGGCATCGACTTCGTGGCTATCGCCTCGGGCTACGGGTTGGAGGCGGTGCGGGTCGAGACCGACGACGCCTTCGCCGCGGCCTTCGCGCGCTCTCTCAAGGCCGGCCGGCCGTCCCTGATCGAGGTCGCTACTGCCTGGCGCACGCCCTTGTCCGGCGTCAGCGCCGATGCGACGAAAAAAGCGGGTTGAGGAAAGGGATTTTCTGGCTTGAAATCAAAGCCGGTGCGGTTCACTTGTCCTTATCGGGCGGCGCGCAACCTCGCCTTTAAATCTCAACGGAAATTCAGCACCTTCCCTTGGGGGGGAATGGAGGTAGCGGACCTCCGCTACCAGAAAATCAGACACTTACGCGCTGTCTCGAAACCACCAAAAATTGCCGTCAGCAAATCGTCAGCGCCACTGGTCGGTCTAGATTTCGGGGCCAGGTGCGCCGCATCTTCGCCGCCTTCCATGCCGTCGACAGGCAACGGCCGAAGCTCCAATCGAGCCCCAGCCGCTGCCCGTCCCGGTAGCGCTTGTGCGCGTCCCACATGACGGCGGCGCGATCGTAGCGGGTGGCGGCCGTCATGTGGACGCCCGCTCGCCTTCCATGGCTTCCGCGAGGCGATCCAGCCCGCGGGCGATGTCCTGCACCTGCTGCGTGAGGGCGTCACGGTAGATTTCATCCTCAAGCGACATGCCGGAGCCATCGGCGCCAAGGAGCGCCAGCTCGAGGAGCCTCGCGCGGGCGCGGATGCAGGCGAGTTGGTCGACGGGGGAGGAAGAAGCGGTCATGACGACGCCCCTCGCTCTAAAACCGCGATGGCGGAAAGTATCGCGGCCCTGTTCTCTATTTCCTGGTCTGCGAATAAATCCATGTCGTCTGCAACGAAGCGCAGTAGCGCAATTGCGCCCGCTGGGGTCGTAGGCGCGATGGTCGCTTTCATTTTTCTTTCAAAGTCGCATACGGTTTTGCAGGCTGCGGATTGCGCCTGTTCGGCAGCTTCGATGGCGCTCTCGTCCCCACAGAATACCAAGCTGTCAGTTGTGTTGACGGCGGTGATGTGGATAGCCTCCAAACGTTCCCTCTCCGCCATAGCGGCAATGACCGGGTCCGCCACTATGGCCGAGCCAGCGGCAACGGGAAGCCCGGCGACGATGGCGCGGCGGGAATGCTTGATTATGGTCATTTCCGGGTCCCTCCCTCGATCGCATAGAAGTTGTCGTCGATTGTTTGGGAGACGCGCTGGACGTTGTCACGAGCAATAAAGACGAGCGCCGCGACGCGGTCTAACTCTACATCTCGCTTTCCATCGCGCTCGTAATTCATTTCCATAAGTATATCAGCCGTCGCGTCGAGTAGATGATAGAGACGCCCTACTTCTGATTGCACGGTGCTCAGGCTTACGCTGGTTTCAGAAGTATTGGGCTTAATCGTTGCGGCCTCTTGCTGGTGGGTCATGCGATTCTCCTACGGGCAATCCTAAATTTGGCTGCGAGCGACCGCGCGCCCTGTGGCGACGGAACGTGGCGGGTCATGCAAAGACCTCTTCCAGTTCCAGCACGGCCTCGGCGCCGCCGATCAATAGGGGGTCGTTTGCGGCAGGGGGCGGAATCCTACGGTAAGGTCTTTGGCCAGCGATATTCGCCCGTGAGATTGATGTGTTCCCATCCGAGCGGCGAGACGTGGGCCAAGAGATCGGGAGACACGGGCGCGCCCTCGCGTGTTCTCGCGCCCACGATCTCGCCGAGCTTCATCGTGTTCCAAAAGATGATGATGGCGGCGAGGAGGTTCATGCCGGCGATGCGGTAGTGCTGGCCTTCGCCAGAGCGGTCGCGTATTTCGCCGCGCCGATGGAAGTTGACGGCTCGCTTCAAGGCGTGGTGAGCCTCGCCCTTGTTCAGGCCGATTTGCGCTCGTCGCCGAATGTCGGCGTCCATGATCCAGTCGATCATGAAAAGAGTTCGCTCGACGCGGCCGACTTCACGTAAGGCGCATGAGAGCTCGTTCTGACGGGGATAGGACGCGAGCTTCCGCAATATCTGGCTGGGAGCGATCGTTCCCGTCGCGATGGTGGCGGCGATGCGCAGTATGTCTGGCCAGTTGCGCTCAATGAGCGCCTGATTGATTTTGCCGCCGACCAACGGACGCAGATCGGCCGGGACCTCGGCGGGGTCAAAGACATATAGCCTCTTCGACGGAAGGTCGCGAATGCGAGGAGCGAAGTTGTAACCGAGAAGCGTGCATGCCGCGAAAACGTGATCGGTGAATCCGCCGGTGTCGGCGAAGTGCTCGCGAACGCGCCGACCCGCGTCGTTCATGAGCAGGCCGTCGAGGATATACGGCGCTTCGCTGGCGGTGGCAGGGATCACCTGAGTCGCGAACGGAGCATATTGATCCGAGACATGGCTGTACGCCTTGATCCCTGGCGTATTGCCGTATTTTGCGTTGACCAAGTTCATGGCCTCGCCCTGTTCAGTGGCGACAAAGAACTGTCCATCGCTCGAAGCAGAAGCGCCCATCCCCCAAAAGGCGGCCATCGGGAGACCGGCCTGAGCTTCAACCACCATGGCCAATGCGCGGTCGTAGGCCTCGCCTTCGACATGCCAACGCGCCAAGCGGATCAGCTCCCAATGGCTATGAGTGTTGGTGGCCTCGGCCATCTTTCGCAGACCGAGATTGACGCCCTCCGCCAAGAGGACATTCATCAAGCCGATCTGATCGGCGCAGGGCTCTCCGGTTCGCAGATGCCTGAACGCCTCGGAAAATCCGGTGCTGGCGTCCACCTCCAACAGAAGATCGGTGATGCGGGCGCCTGCGCAGACGCGCAACCCGATGAACCGGCACATCGGCCAAAAGGCCGTCCGGAAGAGGAAGGCCTTCCAAATATTCCAGACGATCGAGCAATCGATTGGCGGCCAACGAATTGGCGCCTGGCTCGAATTGCCGAAGCCAGACATAGCGCGTCACCCGTTCATCAACCGTCTCTTCGAGGAGACGCAGCAATCGCTCTCGGACCTCGGGACTCAATCGATCGGCCATTCGGCTTTCGATCTTGCGTTCCGCGTCGACCAACGCATCGGCGGACAAGCGCTCGATCGTCGATATCGCCGGAAGGATCGTGCGAGATTGGCGGCATTCGTTCACGAACCGGCGAACCAGATCCTCGTTTGACGCCGCGAACTCGGCTTCGCGGCCAAGCCAGTCTCGTAGATCGCGGGCGACGCGCCCTGAAAAGGAACGAAAACCGTAAATTCTGCGCAGCTCCGCAAGATGCTCGTGGCGAGTCTCCTCACGCACGGCGTAATCGGCGAGATCGTCAGCACGCAGGCCGAGCTGCGCTCCGATGAACTCCAGAACCTCCTTCGGGATCAGCTCCCCCGGCGCCAGAATGCGCCCCGGGTAGCGCAGCGCGCAAAGCTGCAGCGCGTAACCGTATTTGTTATGGGGACGCCGTCGCCGCTTGATGTGAGCGATATCCTCGTCGCTGAGAGTGTAATGGATGAGCAGTTCCGCCTGGTCGGTCGGCAGGCGCAGAAGCGCTTCTCTTTGCCGAGGCGTCAGCACGATCCGGCGCGGCATGCGTGTTCCTTTTTCAATTTTTCCTATGGTTTAAGATGCTTTGTTTAAGATACGTCTTAAGATACAAGTCTGGGCGACAGAACAGCTCCGGCGCCGCAGACGCCTCAAACATCGTTTGTGAAACATGCTGATCGGATATGCCCGCGTCTCGAAAGCCGACGGCTCGCAGTCTCTCGACTTGCAGCGCGACGCCCTGGGCGCCGCTGGCGTCCAGCAGGATCAGGTTTATGAGGACCGCGCCTCGGGGAGCAGGGACGATCGGCCAAGCCTGGAAGCCTGTCTTCGGGCGTTGCGCGAGGGCGACGTGCTCGTGGTCTGGAAGCTCGACCGGCTGGGGCGGTCCCTCGCACATTTGGTCAACATCGTCAAAGAACTGTCGGGGCGCGGCGTAGGCTTGCGGGTGCTGACTGGAAAAGGCGCGCAGATCGATACGACGACCTCGTCCGGCCGCATGATTTTCGGCATCTTCGCGACACTGGCGGAGTTCGAACGCGATTTGATCCGTGAACGCACCGTCGCAGGCCTTGCCGCCGCTCGCGCTCGCGGTCGCAAAGGCGGCAGAAAATTTGCCCTCACCAAAGCCCAGGTTCGTCTCGCTCAGGCCGCGATGGCTCAACGCGACACTTCGGTCTCCGCGCTCTGCGCCGAACTCGGGATCGAACGCGTCACCCTCTATCGCTACGTCGGCCCCAATGGCGAACTCAGAACTTACGGAAAGCGCGTTCTCGGCTTAGCGTAGGATTCCGCCCCCTTCCGCAAACGACCCCAATAGGGGCTCGGGCTGGCGCGCCGGGACGTAGCTCTGCTCGCCTTCGTCGCGCTCAGCGGCTTCGAGCATGGCGCGGACGGTAGGATCGTCGAAGAGGTGGGCAATTTTCATGGCGAGCTTCCTTTGAAGTGATGTAGTTCGCTTGCGTCCAATACCCAACTTGGGTATACCTATTTATGTAGCTTATATACCTAAATGTGTCAACTTAAAAATGTCATACCCGGGAAATGTCACCCCAGCGCAGTTTCGCGGTGCCCTTGCGATGTTGAACCTCTCGCAAGCTGAGCTTGCCGAGCGAGCTGGAATATCAGTCGAAACGTTGAAGCGACTGCTTGGGGTGCGGGCGGGAATCTCTGTCGGTCAGGGTGTCAGCGAAGATGCAATGGCAAAGGCCCGCTCCGCTCTTGAAGCCGCCGGCGTCGAATTCATCCCTGAGAACGGTGGCGGGGCTGGCGTGAGGTTGAAGAAAGGCCATGCGAATGGGATGGCGAAGCAAGCTTCAGAATAGGCCGCCCGAGCGCGAGCCAACGCCGCTCTATGTCGCGACGGCGGGCTTGCTCATGTCTATCGCCAGCTACGCCATCCCCGACGAAGGCGTTTCAGGAACGCTCTTCGGTTCCGGCTTGATCACCGCCGGGTTCTGCATTGTGTATTGGCTCGCAAATCCTGGCCACGGCAAAGATTGACGCCAACCCGAGAACCGATGGCGGGCGGGGCACAGTTGTGTAAGGTCTGATAGAAAATTAGCCTACTGCGAGAGTCATAACGCGAGGCTGGCTTGCCAAAAAAGAGCGCAGCGCGACGGCCGATTATTCGTCTGGCCCTAAGCCGCACCGAAACCGCCGCTCTCGCCGATCGAGCGCGCTTTCGTCGCCCTTTGCCCCGTGGCTGTAAGGCTGGCGATGCTCAAACTCCGGTGGCGGAGATGGAAACTGATCCTTTCCATCTCCTGCTAACCCAGAGGGGGCGGGGGAGACGAAAGCCTCTCTCACTTCCCGAAGGGGAAGATAGTCCGAATCGCGAAATTCTTCAATGACCGCCGCCGCCAAGCGCTCTCGCGCTATTCGCGTGAAGATGGAACGCTATTGCCCAACCATTCTTTGGTCTGAGGGCTCTGTTCCAGCGCGCCCCACGAAATGCCGGCCGCAAGCCCTGTGAGGACGACGAGAACGACGCGCAATCTACGCAGGATCCAAAGCAGGTTCATGGGCGTTTCGGGGTTGAATCAATTTAGCCTGTAAAATGGGGAGAGCAACGCGGGCGGGCAAGAGACGGCCTCGCGCCGTAGGCGGCCATCTGAGCCGCCGCCACAGCGACGGCGCCTATACCGTTCCGAGAAGCGCCGACACGTCAACCGACGCTCCTGCTAGTGTTCTTGTATGAAACAAGTGAAGTCTCTTTCGTCGCCATAACGCCAATTATGTAGATAGTAGCGATACCACGTCCTTTGATTTGGTCGGGGTGAGAGCTGAAAGATGCTGCAACGGCCGCTGTAGGCTAAATCCCATTCTCCCGTTGGTGTCGCGGCGAGCGACGGTGTTAGCGCGGTAGAAGCGAAGAACCAACCGAGACTGAGCGCTAGAAGCGCGTGACTGCCGGTGTGGCCTAAGCGGCGGCGCGTCATTTTCAACTCCCTTGCGAGAGGGCGGACACTAACTAACCGCATCCTTGGGGACTATGTTCCGGAAGCCACGTTTGCCTGCTGGGCTTAAAGCAGCCGCCACGCGCCGCAAGAATGCCGTCGATCATGCCAGGCAGCAGGGCCTCGACGACGGCCCGTGCCGATTCCGCCGCTATGCGCGCGAACTTGGCCTCGTCGAATTCAGCGCCCCCACTATAGCCGCCGGTCTTGCGGATGGATGGAAGAACATCTGCCGTAACCCACTTGCGGAAGCCGTGCGGGACGGTGCCGGGCGTCATGGCGTCACGGCAGCGGAGGGCAAGGGCGTAGAGGCCGGATTCGGAAATGATCTGCATTTCCTGCCGTCCGCCGAGGGTGTCGGTTGAAGCGACACCCTTTTCATCGGCATCCAGCTTCTCGATCGCGTCTCGGCTATTTGCAAGACCGAGCGCCTCGCAAACATCCTTGGCAATGAACCATGGCCCGCCATTGCGGTCTATGGTTCTGATGAGCTTGTCATTTTCGAATAGGAACGGGGTGATTTTCATTCCGTTAGTCTTCATCGACTCCGGCCTGACAGGCCCGAGAGCGCTCAGGATCATAAAACCGATCAAACGGAACGCTTCCAGAACCTGATAATTCCGATGCTCCGACAGCGGCTTATTGCGCGGCATGCACGAAAGCCGAACAAACATACAACTTATCGGAATTGTTTTGCGATGCCGGGCATTTGGCCTCATCCGACGCTATCCCGCTCGCCCGATACTGCGACCAGTCCGGCCGGAGCGACGCTGATTAGTCAATGGCTACGCTTGCTTACGTCGCGACCTACGACATAGCTCTGCCTTGGAGTGCACCGGGGCAACGCCCCGCATAAGAACCCACGAGAGGGCGAAGGCAAACCGGCGCCGCTTTATCAAGACAAGCAACTTTAAGGGCTTTTTTCATGCGTTCGGCTATGTTTTGCGCCGTCTTTACGTCCTGGGCAATAAGCGCCGAAGCGAAATCGCCGCTCAAGCCGCTGACCCCGGGCGCTCCGGTAGAGGAGCAGCTCAAAGAGCACGGCGACTACACAAACGCAAAGGGCGAAACCGTGCACGCCCCCGCTCACAGCCTATTGGGAGCGGCGCCCGATGGCGCGACGGCAAAATGCCGAGATGGCGAGTTCAGCTTCTCGCATTCGCGAAGCGGCACATGCTCCGGGCATGGCGGGGTCGGAAGTTGGTTGCGCTGACGCACCAACGGCAAGCAACGGTCCTTCTATCTCCGCGAAGCGCCGAGATGCGGACCGGCGCCCGCCAGCGCAAGCGAGGTTGACCGCGCGCATCCGGGGGCTACAGAGATTGGCGAGGCCCTTGGCCGGCCGGTATAGAGGGAAGGCGGCAAATGGGGGCGCTATGGGGGGCCGTCTTCGAAAATTGGAAGTCGCACGGTGAAGGTGCTGCCTCGCCCCTGCCCGTCACTCTTTGCTTCAACGCTCCCACCATGACGCTTTACCAAGTCGCGAACGAGGCCAAGCCCAATGCCTAGCCCACCTTTTTCGCGGCGCTCGCCGCCGTCAACCTGGGTAAAGAAATCGAAGATGTGAGGTAGCATATCAGATGGGATGCCAATGCCATTGTCGCGTACTGTGACTATTGCCTCGCGACCAAACCGCTCGGCGGAGAGCTCTATCTTACCATTCGGATCAGTGTATTTTGCAGCGTTGTTCAGAAGATTGGCGAATACCTGTATGAGGCGCACCAAATCGCCCCGGAGAACAATTTGATCATTCGGCAGGTCCACTTTCAAAGTGTGCCGACCGCGGTCCAGTTCCGGCTGAGCAGTTTCTATGGCTTGCCGCAGCACTTTTTCAAGATCGACAGGCTCTAACCGTAAGGTGATTTTTCCTGTCCTGATACGCGATACCTCGAGGAGGTCGTCGACCAGGCGAACAAGCTGATCGACCTGCCGGTCTAAAATTGCGAGGGCGTCGATTTCCTGCCTCGCTTTGGTTTCCCTGGCGCTCCCATGATCCAAGGTGTAGGTCGCCGCCTTTATCGCCGCCAACGGATTCCGGAGTTCATGGGCGAGCGTCGCGAGAAACTCGTCCTTTCGGCGATCCGCGTCTTTCAGGGGTCATCGCAGAATCTTCCCAAAATTGTACTCTAAGCCGCATCGAGTAGCTCGGATCGCGGGTTGCGGAGGGGTCGGAAGGCGTTTTGGAGCGGCTCGGTCGGCCAGACATAGTCCCCATTGAAGGTGATGTGCTCCCAGCCGAGCGGCGCGATATGAGCGAGCAAATCGTCACGGACCCGTTCTCCGCTGGAGCGGAGTTCAGCAACGGCGTGGCTGAGATAGACCGTATTCCACAGAATGACGGCCGACACCACGAGATTGAGGCCAGAGGCCCGGTAGCGTTGATTTTCGAAGGTGCGGTCGCGGGTTTCGCCAAGGCGATGAAAGAACACCGCCCTGGCGAGCGCGTTCCGCGCCTCTCCTTTGTTGAGGCCGGCATTCGTTCGCCGCCGCAGAGCCGGGTCGCTGATCCAGTCGAGGGTAAAGAGCGTGCGTTCGAGCCGGCCTATTTCCCGAAGGGTCTTCGCCAGCGCATTCTGTTTGGGGTAAGCCGCGAGCCGACGCATCAGAATCGACGGCGCAACGGTCCCGGCTTTGATCGATGCCGCAAGGCGCAACGTCTCATCCCAGTTTTCGTCGATGACTCGAAAATCGATAGCGCCGCCGATCATCGGGTCAAGAGATGCGTAGGTCGCACGAGCGTCCGCGACATAGAGGCGACGATCGGCAAGATCGCGAATGCGCGGCGCGAATCGAAAGCCCGTGAGGTGACAGAGACCGAATACGTGATCGACGGCGCCCGCCGTGTCCGTATAGTGCTCTCGGATATCCAGCGAGCATTCGTGGTGAAGCAACCCGTCCAGAATATGCGCGGCCTCGCTAGCGTTGGCGGCGATGACCTTGGTGTGAAACGGCGCGTAGCGATCGGAGATATGCGTATAAAACTTGACGCCCGGCTCGGAGCCATATTTGGCGTTGTAATCGGCGCGGGCTTCGCCATGCCCGCCTGCCTTGAAAAATTGTCCGTCCGACGATGATGCGCCGCCGTCACCCCAGACCCTTGTGAAGGGCTGCGCGTGGATCGCTTCGGTCAGGCAGGCAAGCGCCGCCTGGTAGGTTTCGTCGCGAACATGCCATTCCGCAATCCAAAGCAATTTTGAATGGCTGAATATTTTGGAGCTTCGCGCCATTCGGGCGAGGCCGAGATTGGTGGCGTCCGCAAGCAACGCCGTCATCAGCCCGATATTTTCCTCGGGCGGCGCGCCGGTCCGCAGATGACCGAAGCGCTCGGCAAATCCTGTCCAACCATTGACTTCAGCGAGCATCTCGGTGATCCGCAGGCGCGGCAGCATGCCGTAGAGTCGCCGCGCGACATCGTCTACTTCGTCGTTTTCGCCTTTGCGAATGGGACTGATCGATAGCCCCTCTGAGGTGATAGCCGCCTCGACAAGCTTGCCTGCAGACGCGAGCGCGTCGATTTCATTGAGCCGCGATTCAAGCAAAGCAGTCCGCTCCGTGAGCCAGTCATCGAAGCGACCCGGGACAGCCAGTCCCAATTCGCCCTCTTGGCGACGCGCAACAAAAGCCTCGGGCGGCAAAAGAAAATCGCCGAAGGCGCGGAATGCACGGCTGCCTTCGACCCAAATGTCTCCGGACCGCAAACTGTCGCGTAGCGTCATCATTACAGCGACCTCGTATGCCCGACGGTCAAATGTAGGGCCTCGTCCAACGAGCTTGCGCCATGTCGCTTTCAGAACCGCCATGGGCGGGCGCTGAGGGAGGTGTCTCGACCGCGCTACATAAAGTCCCCGCAACAAATCAAGCGCGTCGAGCAATGTGTCGTTTGCCTTCCATGAGCGGAATACAAATGCGTTAAGCAGGACCGGTATCATCCGGCGCACCGTCGGATATCTTTCGACGATTTCGGTCAGATTATCTTCGCGCGTGTTTCTGACGACAATTTCTGTTTCAGCGACAAGCGCCTTCAGGCGTTCCCAACCAAGCGATCGTTCAACAGCCGCATCCTGGTCCTCTCCAGACTCCTTCGCCGCCAACATGGCTTTCGCCATGTGGAGCAACGCACGCGCAGACGCATCGAGCGCTTTCGCTCGATGGACAACATTTTCTCTGTAGACGCGTTCGGCGCGACGGTAGACGCCGCCAAGCATCTTGTCGAACACGACCAGCGCCGCGTCCGTGAGGATCGCTTCCGTTTCGCGGGCGAACACGACCAGAGTCGCCAGTCGGCGCGTGGGGTCTAATCGCGAAAGATGCTGGGCGCTAAGAATAGTTGTTTCCTTGGCGATCGCCCTATAGCGCGCGCGATGAATCCGTTGCTCGCGATCTGGCCGGATGCCCAGGCTTCGAACAAATTGCAAGCGCTCGACGACGCCAACAAGGTTCTTCTGGGTCGGCGCTTCCGGCCAATCACGAAGCCACGCAAGCGCAGTGCGATCTCTACTGTCGCTGACCACGATCAACGCCTCCAGCGCGGCGATAGCTTGCAGTTCCAATCCCTCGACAAGATTCTTGTGCGCCTGCTTTCGAGCGCGGGCGCGAGCCGCCAGGCTCAGGCGTTCCAAAATTGTCGCTGCGGGCAACAAAATGCCACGAGTTCGAAGGGCCTCGATCATGGCTGCAACGATTACGTGGCCACGATCCGTCCCAATTGCCTCCTCCGTCGCAATCTTCGCGACAGACCGATACTCGACGCGACTGAAAGGACGGACGCGCAAATACGACTGTATCTCGCCGAGATGTTCACGACGGGTTTCATCACGCTGTGCGTATTCACTATAAGCGCCCGGCTCGATTCCGAGCTGATGGGCCAAAAAGGCGACCACGTCCGGAGCGGGAGCTTCCTCACTGCCAAGAACTCTGCCGGGAAATTTCGAATATGCAAGATGCACGGCGAATCCCAATCGATTGCCGTCACGACGTCGTTGGCGGATCAACGCTAAGTCGTCAGGCGAGAGGGTGTAGTGCCGGACGATTGCGGCCGGATCTGTCGGCGGGTCGAATAGTTCAGCCCGAGACTGCGGAGAAAGAATTTCGTGTTTTTTCATTGCTGGCCTCCTGCTGCTCTCCCACAAATGGTGGCGCTGCAGTTTGGCCGGGAATTCGAAAATCAGCATTCTGGGCGAGGAATCAGTCGTCTAGCTTCGGAGGAGATACTTACTTTCAACCGTCCAGCCGCCCTTAACGTACGATTTTGGGAAGATTCTGCGCTGACCCCTAGTGCTGCAAGGTTTCCGGCACGGCGCTGCCGTCGAAGGCGTCGGCGGATGTGCAAATTCAGGTGCGGGAATCCTCGGACGGGAAAAACTTCGGCCCGTGGCGGGGCGTGTCGGTCGGTTGGCCGGAATTCGCGGTGACGGCGGGGAAATAACCGAGGGACGGAAAAAGCAAAGGCCGCGTCGGTCTCCCGCTCACGGCCCTTGAGCTTGCAGCACGCTGCAAGCGAGTGAAGCCTCACTCCTACGCGATAGCGGCAAGGCCTTTGGTTCGAACGAGCGCCAGCAATTTGAGCGAGGGGCCGCTTGGACGCTTGACGCCGCTTTCCCAGTCGCTCACCAGCTTGGCGCTCACATTGAGGTGCCGCGCGAAAATTCCCTGACTGACATGCTCGCGCTCGCGCAGAGCGCGAATGTCAGCGCCCGTAAGGTCTTCAACCTCTGTGAGGCAAAAGGCGTCCAGATCGCGCATAGTGGCCTTGTCGAGCGCTCCGACGCTCGCCAGCGCCGCGCCAGTCCTGTGCAAGACTTCAAGGCGGCTGTTGCGATAGCAGCTCTTAGTCATGGCAAGTTACCTCCGTGATTTCCTGCGCCGCGATCAGCTTTCCAAGCTGCTCCTCGCTCATGGTGAAAAACCCTCGCGCGACGCTGCGCCAAAAATGCAATTCATCCGGCCCGATATTGTCCCGCTCGCTTTTGGCGAAGCCATAAACGAAGACGGTTCGCGTCTGAGAGCTGAACGCCATGAGCGTTCGATAGCCTCCGCGCCGCCCTTGGCCCGCGCGACCAACGCGCTGCTTGATAAGTCCGCCGCCAAGGTCGGCGTCGATCAATCCGCGCTCGGCCCGCGCAACGGCCTCGCAAAGCCGCTGATCGTCGATGTCCTCGCGCCGCGCATATCGGGCAAATTCCTTGGTTTTGAATATCTTCACGCATTCTCCATACCAAGGTATATTATCCCACTAGGTGGGATAATTCAAGGGGGAAAATGCCAAGCTTGATCGGTCAAATTCCTTGCAAAACCTCTACCTTTTGCAAGACAGGTGATGCAGTCAAAACATTATTTCATCCACGCCACGTGATAGGCTTATTATTCTCAAGCCTCCAAATCACTTCCTCCAGCGCGTTTGAATCATAATGGAAATATCCAGTTATTCGCTCAAATGGCAGGTCATCTCTTGACAAGATTTCAAAAAATTCTTTTCTCCACCTTCCGACACTATGCTCGGACATTTCAATTTCTTTTGCGATACACCTATTTGTTTTTCCATCGGACGCAAGAAGTATTGCCTTAAGCTTTAGTATAGCAATGTTTCTTACTTCATCTGATTTTCTAACTTTACCTTCCTTTAAGATAGATTTGCCGAATGCCTTGCTATACTGGTTTGCTCTTTCCTCCAATGTCGTCATTAAATTCAATAACGCACGCCGTTCTATTTTGCGTAAATTGATTTTATAGGCTTTCCCGTTGGGCAAAATGGCCTCTGTTTGAACAGCGCGATTCGCTCGCCTGACTTTTGATTGACTCTCAGCCCTGTAAGGCGATGTTATCACTACGCTCGTTTCTAGGAAAATTTTTTCTGGGGACGAGTGAATGTCAATCGAACCGTTCAACGAGAATACCAAAGCGTCAAATCAGCTGGCGGAAGATGCCGCGCGACGCGAACAGTTTGTCGTCCGCGTTGGCAACTCGTTCGAAGCTCCGGCACGAGGCCGACTCGCGGTCATCTGTACCACTCTCATTGTTGCCATGGTGGCCGCTGTCACGGTTTCTTTTCTTCACCCGTGACGGTTGGGCAATCTCAGGGCCTGTCGCAAATATGCGGGTTAACCGAGTTTTGAGGCAGGGCGGGGCAAAAGGCTCTCCGACAGGAGGGATCGCCAATGCTCTTGACCGCCTTTGCCGAGAAGCTGAAGCGCCGAGCGAAAAACGACTTCAAGGGGCGTCACTTTGAGCCCTGGCTCATTATCCAGGCAGTCTCCTGGTATCTGCGCTATCCCCTGAGTTGCCGCGACGTCGAGAGCTTGTTCGCTGAGCGCGGTTTCGATGTCGACCACAGCACGATCAACCGCTGGGTTCTCGCTTATGCGCCCGAGATCGAGAAGCGCCTGCGCCAATTTCGGCGTCCGCATTGCGGCTCGATCCGTGTCGACGAAACTTATGTGAAAATCCGCGGGGAGTGGCGCTATCTCTACCGCGCCGTCGACAAGCGCGGCGTTCCTGTCGATTTTCTGCTGACCGCCAAACGCGATCTCGCCGCCGCCAAACGGTTCTTTCGTAAGGCCCTGAAGGACCAGCCCCTGCTGGCTCCGGGTAAAATCGGGACGGACGGCGCGAGCGTCTATCCCACAAAGCCATCGACGACGCGGCCAAGGACGGCCTGACGTCGTCCGGCGTGCTGCACCGCGTCTCCAAGCATTTGCAGCAAGGGATTGAAAGCGATCACTTTCACGTGAAGAAGAACATGCCGAAGATCGGCGGCTTCCAGTCATTCGCCACGGCGAAGCGCACGATCGCGGGCTTCGAGGCCATGCTTTGGCTCAAAAAGGGTTTTGGCTTCGCTGGGGAATGGACCGTTCGCCGCCAGAATGAATTGCTCGCCTTCTGCTTCGGACTTCAAACGGTTAATAATCCCTGAAAGTTGGCCGCTCCCAAGGGGGCCGCGACCTCGCCACTGGTTTGCGACAAGCCCCCTCGCGCCCCCTGAAAAAGCGCGTGGGGACGCTATCACTTTGTTCTTGCAAAAGTTATCTATTTTATCTATTATAGATAGATGGGGAGGGCTTTGCCATGAAAGTCACGTCAACGGAGTTCCAGCAGAATGTTGGCCGCTATCAGGACGCGGCACAGCAAGCGCCGGTCGTCATTACGAAGAATTCGCGCGCGCACACGGTGCTGATGTCGGCGGCGTTTTTCGAGATGGTCATGAAAGGGCGCGTGGCGCGTCCGATCGAAGACCTCGACGACGACACGCTGAAAGCGATTGCGCGGAGTGAAGTCTCTGCCGAACATGCGCCGCTCGATAATCTCCTCAAAGATTGGACGCCATGAGCCTACCGACCCCGAGGCCGGGGCTTGTGATTGGCTATTCGTATCTCTGGGCGCGTGAACACAGCCAAGGGACGGAAGAAGGCAACAAAGACCGCCCCTGCGCGATTGTCGCGGCGCGCCAGATTATCGAGGGGCGGGAAGTGGTGACGGTGCTGCCGATCACGCATTCGCCGCCTGCCAATCCTGAGGATGCGGTCGAGATTCCGCCGCTCGTCAAAAGGCACCTTGGCTTGGACGATTTGCGCTCATGGATAGTCGTCACGGAAACGAATGACTTCCTCTGGCCGGGGGCAGACCTGCGCCCCGTGTCGAGCATGTCGCCCGCGCGCTTCGAATACGGGATGCTGCCGCCCCGCTTCTTCGCGCATGTCCGCGACAAGGTCTTACAGGCGCATTTGCAACGCCGCCTGAAAGCGGTGCCGCGCACAGAATGAGCTTGCAAAGGGTCTACCTTCTGCAAGGGTAGCGACATCGAAAATACAGACATAAACCGTTCTATTTTACGCGGTTTTGAACATTTTCGATCTGACGGAGCTGGCCTACGATACCGGCAATTTTTGTTCTCAGCTTCGTAGCCGCATCCTCGTCTTTCGTGACCTTCAAAGCGAGGCGCGCTTCATGGAGCTTGTCACGTTGCACTTAATTGCAATAATGCGCCGGTTCACGCCCGTTGCTGCAGCAAATGTGAGAATCTCCTGGACCAAATTTATCAAATATGCTGCAAGTATGATAATTCCACGGGCTCGGGTGGAATGCAGAGCATGGTCGCGGCCAGTTCGCGAAAGCGGGAGCGGTTCTGGTCGATCATTCTCTCTTCGAGCCGCGCCAGCATGAATGGGCCCTGACGTTCAAGGATCGCGACAGCGGCAAGCAGCGCCGGGCGCAGCATAAGCGGCAGGATTGGTTTGGCGGGGGAGGGAAGAACGATCCGGCTATTTGCGAGAACGGCGTCGATTTCCGGAAGAACGGCTCCAAGAAGTCTGGGATTGCCATTGGGCGCGGCATTACTTGTTCTTGGGTCGCGTCGCATCAGCAGGAGACGCGCCAATTCCATTGGCGGCGCCCAGCTTTGAACGCCATGCTGCGCTTCGTCGTCAATCAGACGTTGGCCATTGAGCGCTTCGTTCCAATTGGAGTTGATAGGAGACGCGACCGCATTACCTTCATTGTCGCTGAGTGGAGAACCGCATTGCGAGCACGTGATGCGCCATCCGAGAAGTTGGCTTCGGCTTACAGGCTCTGGACCCTTCGAATTTGCTTGGTGCCGGCAATTCGCACAGAACTGCATTGGCTTCGCGGCGATCCATCGATGCGAATCTGGGCATAAATTTGCAAAACTCATTTGCCGAACAACGGTCGCGTCCGTTCTGAACACGTGAGCTATGCACGCGGCTTGTTTGGTCGTCCGTCGGAAATCGATCTCGCGCATCGACGACGCATCAGACAGACAATGCCGAAGCATGGTGACAGGCTGAACGCCATAAAATACCGCATGCCGACAGATCCATGACGACAAAAGCTCATATGTCAGCGGTGGAAGCACGACCGGCAGCTGGTCGCAATGAGGAAGCTTGGGCGTCACGCGAACGCCGCTTCCATATCGAGTTCTGGCTGCCAACTCTCGATGGCTTCGTCGCAGATTTGCTCTCTTCCAGTTTCAACCGCCTCCACGGCGAGATTGTTGATCAGATGGAAGATGTTTGCCGTGATGCCCTCGGTCACTTGAAGCATCCAACGCAATGATTTCGGGCTGAGCACGGAAGGATTGCGTAAGGGCGTGTTGCGCAGAATGGACGCGACGAGCGCTTCAAATTGTTCATCCGCCGCCCAACGGTTCAACGTGAACTGTTCAAAACGGCGGGCGAGTTGAACATCCCCGCTGATCGCTTCACGCGCTTCGTTGACGCCAAAGCAGACGAGCGAGATTTGGAGGCGATTGCTCAGGAATCGAAGGGTGTTGAGCACGACCCTCTGTTCCCGATAGGAGCCCGCGAGAATATTATGGACTTCGTCGATAACGAGCACCTGAACGCCGATCGCCTCCATGATCCGCAATGCAGACTGCTCCATCTGCGCAATGTCTGCACGGGGGCGCTGTGGCGCGCCGAGGAGCGTGAGCAGTTCAGCATAGAAGCGGCGTTCTCCCGGTCGACTGGTCATCTCCATCGCGAGTACAGGCGTTCGGAGCGCGCCCGTGACCGCATTGAAACCCGGCGGGTGTTCGTCACGGAATCGCTTCATGATCATGGTTTTGCCCATGCCGCTGTCGCCATAAATCGCAACGGATGGCATCCTCGTTCCCCGAGGATGGTTGAGCAGGAGCCCCAAACGGTCGAGGGCCTGTTTGGCCCGCGGATACAGAACCCAACGGCGCGACTTTATTGCGCGGATGCGACGTTCATCGGATTCCGAGAGAAGTGCGGCGGCGGCAGGCGTCAGATGGGAGCTTACATCGTTCATGTCAGCATCCGTTCAGTCCGAGTCTTCAACAAAGGGCACTGGCTGTCTGGAATCGACGCCGCGCAGCGAGCCCCAGCCGTTGCGATCTCCCTTGGATTTTGAACCGGCGGCCTTTCCGCGTCGAGACGCATTCGTCTTCCTTTTCGCGTCGTCAACAAGTTCTCGCTGAGCCATCGCGGTGCGGATAATCGAGCGCATATCGACTTCGCGGCGTCCTTGCGCCAGTAGGGCGCGCCGCGCCGTCAACGCCTCGCGCAGCGTCACTGACGGCAAGGTTACATCGGCATAGCGAGCCTCGATAAAATTGCCGGAGGGTCGCCGAATGAAGATTCGCGACATGTCGCGGGGATCATATTTTACCAGGAGCCGTCGCTTGGTTCTGCCGACATCGGCGCTGAGCGCCGAGGACCAGTAACGCAAATTGAACAGATGGATCCCGTCCGGGCGCAATGTGCGTTCCTCTTCAGGCAAAAAGGTCAACCAGAAGCGCATCCGATCGTGAGGTAAGCGGAGCGGAATGTCTCCCTCGCGTTCTCGCCATACAGCGATTGGCGGACGACACAAACTGCTATGAATCGATTGATGGTACGAACCGACGATTTCGAGGGCAATGTACCGCTCGACTTCACGCAGGGTCAGGGCCGCGTTTAGCTTCGGATCATACTCGCCACGCTCTGCGATATTGCTGGATGTCGAGCCGGGCAGGAGGTGAACGGCGCCCATCTGCGTTCCGATTAGGCGTTCGATATGTCCGCCATAGTGCGGCGTGCGGCATGGCCTCCACTGAATATTCATTCCGGCGTCTTCACAGCCGCGGATAAAGGCGCGGCTGCGAAATTCGGGGCCGTTATCGACATGCAGCACTGCCGGCAGCCCCGCAACCGGCCATAGTTCGTCGATCTCCCGATCCTTCAGCCATGCCGATTTGTCGAAAACCGAATGAAGCAGACAAAGACTCACGGACAAACGAGAGGGAGCGTCCATTGTCAGATAGAAGCCCGTCACCATGCGACTGAACACGTCAATCGCGAGCGTCAGCCACGGACGGCCGATTGGCTCGCGCGTTTCTTCATCGACGACGATGATGTCCGCTCTGGTGTGATCAACCTGGACAAGTTCCAAAGGCTGAGACGCGCCCAGCTCTCCGGGCGTCGGCGTTGTCGCCTTGACGATCGACGTTTCTCCACGTCGCTTCGCTCGCCGTTGAAGGTCGATACTTTCTAAACGATTTTTGATCGTGCGCCAATTCGGCGCCTTAAAACCGGCAGCCAAGCATTTGGTCTGCACTTCGCGAACCAGTCGCGAGAAGGGCGGTCGTGTTGGCTTGAGATAGAAGCGCGAAATTGTCGCGCGGATAATTCCATCCCGCTCCTTGTCCAGCGTGTGATGATCCTTCCGCCGTCCGCGCTTACGATCGACTAGTGCGGAGACGGCTCCTCCCTTTCGAAAGAGCCGGACCAATCGATAAGCCGTGGCCTGGCTCACGCCGAGTACGGTCGCAAGCTCCAAAATCTCTTCGACGGTCGATCGATTTGGTCGCCGGCGCACAAATTCGCGTATCGCGTCCGCGCGGCGGCGCGCTTCTTCCCAGTCCTCCGGGTTCACATCGTCGGGGAACGGATCAGACATTGAGCCTTACCAAACCGGCGCATGTGTGGCTGCCCAATTATCAAATAAGGTGCAGCAAGCGCCGTCTTATTATCAAATATCATACAAATTATCAAATTAAGCGCAAGGCTAAGCTATTGATATATATGAATGCAGATTCTGCCGTTTAAATGCAGCGTGACACTGGGGCCGAGCGCCAATGGGGAAGCGCTCTTCCGGCCCTGGCCGGCTTTCCTGCAAAATTCGTTGACGCCCTCGACGCTTCGCGAATTGACGCGTATCAAAAATAAAAGCGCGATTCGGGGAGCTGGGAATGACCGCAATTGAAGATGCGGATGGGGTCAACGCCACGGAACTGGCGGCGGAGATCGTGGCGGCTTTCGTCGCGCATAATTCGCTGCCCATCACCGAGTTGCCGGGGCTGATCCACGCCGTTGATTCGGCGTTGCGTGGGCTTGGGAGTGGCGCGCCCGCGGCGGCGGCGATCGAAAAGCGCGAACCGGCGGTGCCGATCAAGAAATCCATCACGCCCGACTATCTCATCTGCCTTGACGACGGGAAGCAGTTCAAATCGCTCAAGCGACATTTGGCGGCTCTGGGCATGACGCCGGACGCGTATCGCGCCAAATGGGGTCTGCCGGAGAGCTATCCCATGGTTGCGCCGAACTATGCGGCACAACGCTCGCAGCTGGCGCTGAAGATGGGGCTCGGGCAGGCGCGCAAGCAGGAAACGGCAAAGCGTAGTCGAAAGACGAACGGGCGAGCAGGTGTCTGATAACCAGCGCGCGCATTTTAATGCAAATTGTCTTCAGATCGATTTGCGAATTTTCCTGTTCGCGCCGCAGCATTTTTGCGTCGAAATGCTGTCGCAGGGATTGACTGGGGCTTGAGAGGAAGATTTGCTGCCGACCATTACGCAATGGCTCCTTTGGAGAAATTTGATGCGAGTATTTTCAGCGCTTCGTGCGACGATTTTTTGTGTTGTTTTCATTCTGGCGGGCGCGTCGCCGTCATGGGCGCTTCGCGATGGCTTCCTCGGTTGGACAGGGTGGAACGGGAATTTCGCCGACCCAGTCGCGGCCTGTGCTGATTATTGGCAGCAATGCAAGGTCGGCTGCGGCCCGCTTGGTTCGAAGCTTGGGCCCGATAGCCAATTTCTTGGCGCACAATTGCTTGGCCCGCGACGGGCCGCTTGCGTTTGGACCACTTATCAATGGGGCTGCAAGCAGGGGGGCGATTGCGGCACGATCCTCCCGCCGCTGATCACCTCGGATTGCGGCGGCAATTACAGCACGCGCGGCTATTCATCCTGCTACACGTCGGCCCAGGCCTCTCCCTCGAATTCCTGCAAAAGCAACGGCAATCCCTGGCCGGGAGTCTCCAACCCGATCGAATTGGGAGACGGGGCGAAAGTTGAGTCTGTCATTGATTTCAAGACGGGCGATGGAGAGCTTGTCATATCCCGTGAATATCGCAGCCTCGTTCTGGAAGATACGATCAGCCGTCTTTGGGCGGGACCATTAGGGGTTCTGAACATCAAATCGCCCACGCATGGGGCGGTTGGCGGCTGGCAATTTAACTTCCAGATGGAATTGCGCGTTCAAATCAACAGCCCCTGGGCGACCGCCAATTCCGTCACGCTCTATCTGCCCAACGGCGTCCCGTACGAATTCATCTATTCCGGTTCGGGGACATCCTTCACCCCCTGGAGCGGCGGCGTGCAACAGGGGCGCTACAAGGTCGATTATCTGGGCGCGCTGCCGCTCAACTGGAGCGTCATCTGGGCCGGTCAATCCACCTGGCAGGTCACCGACACCGTAGAGAACCGGGTGTGGGTCTTAAAGTCGTTCCCCGAGCCGGGCACGAGCCCCGTCGAATATCAGGTTGCGCGCCCGGTCTCGATGAACAAGGGCGGCTATGCCTGGACCCTGGCCTACGACGCAAATGGCTATCTGCAAACGCTCACAGATAGTTTCGGCCGCAGTCTCGGTTTCACCTGGAACAAGTTCGTTTATCCGGTGACCGCCAACGCGACGCCGCTACCGGTCACAATCCAATCGATTTCGCTGCCGACCGGCGGCAAACTGCAATACACCTATGACCCGCCTTTGAAATCGGACGGATCCTCGGAAATGTTGGTGCGCCGTCTGGTGAAGGCGGACCAGTACAATTCGTCAGGGACCATCATCGAGACGGTCAGCTATCAATACGAGAATACGCTTTATCCAGACTTCCTGACTGGGATAACCGATGCGCGCGGCGTACGGTATGCGACCTTCACCTATGACACGGAAGGGCATGCAATAGCCTCCGAGCACAGCGGCGGACAGGACAAAACCACCGTCGCATATAGCCAGGCTGCAAACGGCGACCTGGTGCGCACCGTCACCAATCCGCTTGGCAAGGTCGCGACCTACACCTTCCAGCACCCTGGCAACGTCAACAAAACCTCCCTCAAACAAGTAGACGGTCAGGCAAGCGCCAATTGCATCGGCAGTACGCGTGGCTACACTTATGACGCTAATGGCTGGGTTGCGACGGAGACGGATGAGGAGGGGCGAGTCACCGCCTATGTGCGCGACGCCAACAATCGTCCGATTTCGATCACCCGCGGCTCAGGGACCGCGCAGGCGGTCACGACAACGCTGACCTGGCATCCCACCCTGAATGTCGCCACTCAAATCGTTGAGCCGGGCCGGACCACAAACGTCACGGTCGACACGAGCGGACGCATCACGCAGATTCAAAAGGTCGATACGACCACGCAAAGCACCCCTTATTCCACAAACGGCCAGACCCGGACGACGACCTATGGCTACAACGCTTCCGGGCGGTTGACGTCGGTTGACGGTCCTCTCGCGGGGACCGCCGACACGGTCGCCTACGCCTATAACGCCGCAGGCAATATTCAGTCGATTACCAACGAGATGGGCAAGGTGACGACCGTCACCGCCTGGAACCAATGGGGGCAGCCAACCTCGATCACCGATCCCAACGGAAACGTCACGACGCTCGCTTATACCCGAAGCTTGTTGTCGCAAGTGGTTGTCGATGCGACGGGAACGCCGGTGACCACGAATATCGCTTATGACGCGATAGGCCAGGTCATTCAGATCACCCTGCCGAACGGCGCGTACGAGACGTACGCCTATGACAATGCCCGGCGCTTAACGACAATCACCAATTCTGCGGGCGAGACAATCAATTATACCCGCAATGCCAATGGAGACGCCACCTCCGTCACGGTGAATCGCGCTAACGCGACAACCGCCTATAGCCGCACCCGCGCCTTCGACGAGCTGGGCCGCATCATTCGGTCGATCGGCGCGGGATCGCAGACCTATCAATTTGCCTATGACAAGACGGACAATCTCAAAACGGTCACGGACCCGCGGTCCAATGCGTTCTCCTACGGCTTCGACCCACTAAACCGGCTGATCAGCGAGACCGATGAGGAGAGCAAAACCGTTGCGCTGACGCGCGACGGGACAAACGCCGTGACCGCCTATCAGGACGCGCGCAGTCTCACGACGACTTATGTCCGCAACGGCTTTGACGACGTCATCCAGGAGGTTTCGCCCGACCGCGGCACCATCACTTATTGGCGTGATGCTCGCGGTCTGGTCACGCAGCGCACCGATGCGCGTGGGGTGACAACGAATTACGCCTATGACAATTCCGGGCGTCTAACCAATAAGAGCTATGCGGGTCAGTCCGCCTATTGGCAAAGCTTCAACTGGGATGCGACCGCCCCGGATAATAAGGGAGTGGGGCATCTCGTCGGGATTTACAGCGAAGCGGGCACGAACTGGCGCGCTTTCGACGCCAAGGGCCGCATCTGGATCGATTATCGCACCAACAATCCCGCTCCCGTTGTGAACACGCAGTATCGCTACGACAATGCGGGCAATATCTCCGGAATAATGTATCCCTCCGGCCGCATCGTGAACTATGTCCGCGACGCTATGGGACGCGTCTCGAGCGTCACGACGCAGCAGAACTCCGCGGCAGTCACGCAGACAGTCGTCTGGAACCTGGTTTGGAATCCGTATGGCCCGCTGGCGAGCATGAGCTTCGGCTATGGCGGCGTTTCGACATTCACCACGGACACGGATTATCGCATTACGCGGGTGCAGACCGGCGCGACCGGCAATCTCGGCGGGACGATCGACCGATCGCTGTCCTGGACGGGCGATATCGTCAATTCGATTGTCGACAATGTGAACCCCGGCACAACGCCGCCCTTCACCTATACGGCGCAGTCGCAAAGTTTCACCTATACGCCGACGCGGCGTCTCGCCTCGGCCAGCGGCTATTACGGGGCCTTGTCCTGGACTTATGACGCCAACGGCAATCGCGCGAGCGAGACGGCGAATGGCGCGACATCCACCTATGCCTATCCTGCGGGGTCGAACCGTCTAACCTCAGTGACGCCCGCCGGCGGAACGGCGCGCGCTTTCACTTATGACGCTTCCGGCGACATCCTCACGGATAGCCGCACGGGCGCTCTGGGCATGACCTTCCAATATGACGTGGAAGGCCGCCTGTCGAAGGCCTATCAGACCGGCGCGCCGGCCCAGGGCGGAACCTATGCTTACGACGCTCAGGACCGGCTCGCCTCGCGCACATTTACGAGCGGATCGACCACGACGACCACGCTTTATGTGCACGACATCAACGATCACATCATCGCCGAGACCGACACGGCCGGCGTTACGCGGCGGGAATATATCTGGCTGAACGACCTGCCGATCGCCGTGGTCGACAATGTCAACACGGCGACGCCGACCCTTTATTACGTGCACACGGACCATCTCGGCCGCCCGGCGCGCATGCTGGCGCAGAATTGGAGCTGGGTGTGGGACGTGATCTATTCGCCGTTTGGTGGCGTATCGTCGATTTGGGACTCGACGTCCAAGCTCGACATGCGGTTCCCGGGGCAATGGTTCCAGCTTGAGTCTGGCCTCGCCTATAATTGGCATCGCCATTACGACGCGACGCTCGGCCGGTATATCCAGCCGGATCCGTTGCGAGCGGATGAGAAGGAGGGGAAAACGGTAGGCGGCGTCATTCCGCTAGAGTTGCAACCGCGAGCCTCTCTGGTCCAGGAAATTTTAGAGAAATCCCCCGTGCGGCTCTTCGGTGTGGGCGCGGGAATAATAGCTGCATCATCCCCTCTGCGCTCTGTCTTCGCTGATGGCCCAACCTTGTTTGGATATGCAACACAAAAGCCACTGAGTGTAATAGATCTCAATGGCTTGCAGCCGAAGGATCAAAGATTCGGACTCCCCAAGCTATTTTGGCGATGGTACCATCGGGAAGTTAAACTGCCTGGAGATGCGGATCTGTGTTACGAAGAGGCATGCGAGTTGCATGATGAATGGTGTCGCCTGGGCAAACCATGAAGCCGAGGCCTATGACGAAAATAACTTCGGCGGACATAGTTCTGTGGCTTCACCTGCCAGGTCGCACCGAGATTTCCGAGCGACACTTGCAGGCCATCAAGCCATACAGACAATCGATCAGCCATAATGGCGATCATGCTACGCTGCATCTGGCTCTAAAGTTGGAAAGGAATGTTTTTTCCAAAAAGCGCCAGATGGAGTTGCGGGGTTTAATCAGCGAATTGGCCCCGTATAAGCTAGTCGCCGAGATTGCGATTTATCATAGTGCGGGTTCACAGGTATCATGTTCGGAATTGCCACCCCGTATTTTCAACTGCCTGTCGATGCTTGGGGCACAGCTTACCTTTGCATCTTATATCTCGTCCTGATTACGGGATGAGACCCCGAGGCACATCTAGGCCGTGAACCCATAAAATCGAATGATCGAGATGGGGCGTAGCTGCCGCTAGGAAGTTTTGCGCTTCCAATAGGTGTCGTCCGCCGCAAGCCGAACGCGATTCCAAATCTCATCGCTCATCTCGAATTGCCATGCACCACCGAGGACCCAAGCCATTCGCCGATCCTGGCGCGCTTCGCTTTCGAACCTATCGATAAAGTCTCGGCCATGGAACGAGAGCAAGTCTTCGACTGGGCCTGCGGCAAGTGTGCCGCATACCGTCTGCGCTTCCGTTGCGGCTTCATCGTAAAAATCTGCCTCCGGGGGCTCTGGTGCAAACTGTAGAGACGGCGATGCGATGTAGGATTCGTCATAGCGCTGGGATCAGGCAGCGAGCACCGCGTTCCA
This sequence comes from Methylocystis parvus OBBP, assembly GCF_027571405.1. Lineage (GTDB taxonomy): Bacteria > Pseudomonadota > Alphaproteobacteria > Rhizobiales > Beijerinckiaceae > Methylocystis > Methylocystis parva. Next base: position 114,688 of record NZ_CP092969.1, on the reverse strand, counting down.
GATGGTTCTGGCGCGAACGGCGTGAGCGGGACATAATCCCTGCATGGTGGCAAAGGACGTTGGGGCAATGGGCGATGCCGAGCGTGGACGATCTTTTCAAAGGACGCCATTTCGACCGCGAAATCATAGTTCTCTGCGTGCGCTGGTATCTGCGATACAAGCTCAGCTTCCGAGATCTCGTGGAAATGATGGCGGAGCGCGGCTTGTCCCTGGCCCACACGACCATCATGCGCTGGGTTCAGCGCTACGTTCCGGAGTTCGAAAAGCGGTGGAACCGTTTCGCGCGCCAAGTCGGCGGATCGTGGCGCGTCGATGAGACCTACGTCAAGATCAAGGGACGCTGGGTCTATCTCTACCGCGCCGTCGACAAGGCGGGGAAAACGGTGGATTTTTTGCTGCGCGCCAAGCGAGACGTCGCCGCCGCCAAAGCGTTTTTCCGTCGTGCGTTCGCGCGCCACGGACGGCCGCCGGGCAAAATCACGCTCGACGGATATCAGGCGTCACATCGGGCGGCGCGCGAACTTCTCACACAGCATCGAGCCGGCGGCGTACGGACTCGAATTCGATCTTCGAAATACCTGAATAATCTCATTGAACAGGACCACCGATCCATCAAGCTTCGTTTGGGGCCTATGCTCGGGTTCAAGCGATTCCGACATGCGGCGATCACGATCGCCGGCGTCGAACTCATGCATCGCATCAGGAAGGGTCAATTCGCACTGAGCAAATTTAGAGCCGTGGGGACAACCGCGCCCGAAATCTGGAGTGCGGTGCTCGCTGCCTGATCGTAACGAAATGCCAGCCACATCGCGTCGCTATCCGCAAAGATTGCACCACAACCCAAGAAGGTGTCGTCGGCGACGCCAAGAAAGATTTCGTCCAGCTCGAACCGGCGCTTTCTATCCCGTTGAGCGACCAGAATAAGGCGCTGCGCCGTAGCCTCGGCAGCACGTACCTTGTGATGATGGTAGAGCCGGTCATATAGGAACGTGCGTCCAATCAGCATTTGTTCGAATGAACCGAATCCTGCCGCAGCAATTCCTATTTGATAGAAGCGACCATCGGGCGATTCAGAGGCCCGCTTGCGCAGGTCGACCAAGCCGTCGTCAAGATTGTCCGCTCGCACAGCGAGCAGCTCAAGACGCGCCAGCAGCCTGCTGGTGTCAAACCCGATCTCGAGCCCTGCGTGGTATGCGTCGCGCGCAAGGTAATCTAATTTGTCGGCGTCTATTTGGCTGCTGATTAGGGCCGACAAGTGGCTGGCGCCTGGACCGTCCACAGCGCCGATTATTGCGGCGACGATGATGACCTGCAACTCCTCGGCTGGTCGGCCTCGTTCGGTGAAGATAGCATCGCTCGCTAAGACTTTGGTCAGCGACGGTGAAAGCACCATCATGACGGCGATGGCTTCGGAGACCGATGGCGAGGCGTTGAGCTGGTAGAGATCCTTCAGGAGAAATTGCAGGGTGTTCAGCTCGTCGCGCCAATCTGGCGCCGGTGAATCGGATTCTGACGAAGGCAAGGCAGCGTCGGTCTGCATGACCGGTTCAATGGCATGGCTGAACGGCCCGTGACCGATGTCGTGCAGCAACGCTGCGAGCCTGATGGCGTAACGGTCTTTGTCGCTGACTGACGGCAAGGGACTGTCGCGCGTGTCCCGGTTCCAGCGCTCAATCTGTCTTGAGAGCGCGCGCAGGGTTTCTTCGACGGCGCCGACGGTTCCGATGATGTGTTCGAGGCGGTCGTAGCTTGCACTCGGAAACACGAGCTGGGCTAAGCCGAGTTGACGGACGCCGCGCATTCGCTGCAACAGATTCGTATCGAGCAACGCGACTTCCCAGGGGAGCAGCTCAATTGTGCCCCAGATCGGGTCGTTGACCTGCTTTGGCCTGAATTCCGGAAGACAGCCGCGATCAATATTGGCAAGAAGGGGCTTAAGCCAATCTGCGACTAAGGCGTCGATACGCTCGCTCAGCGCCGACGTGCTTGCCCGAACTCGGCTCTTGAGTTCTTTAGCTTGCAAAACGACGGCCTCAGGCCGCTGAGAGTTGGTCTGAAATCGTTGCTGTCTGAGCCCGGATTTGGTCGACTGTTTGCTTCAATCGCTTTCCGATCTCGGTCGCCTTTTGGGTCGAAAGGCCAAAGCCGACGACAATCTGGCGCGCGGTGTCGTCATCAAGCGTAACCAAGCTCGAGAAGTATGTTGGGTTCGGCTCGCTCGTAATCAGCGCTTCCTGAGCCGCCAGCAGAATTGCTGGCAATTCGTAGCATCTGAGCCCGACTCCCGTGACGCCGAATGACAGATTTTTGGCAAGGTCTGGAGGCAGTTCGTTCAGGCACTCCTTGAGCGCCCGGTCGAGGATGCCGTGCGACGTCGGCAAACGCGCCGTGTCCGCGCCCAGCTTCCAAAGGGCCGTCAGCAACTCCGCCTGTTCGAAATTGCTCGTCATGGCACTCTCCCGCGCTTTCCCGAATTCTTCGAATCGGATATTAAAATGTGGTTAACCCCATTTCTAGGTGGGATCAACCCCATTTCTAGCGCGCTCAAACATTTTGCGCTGGTACCCTCCTGGAGTCGAATCATGCGTTTCGAAGCGGCCGAGGTACTGGACCTTGTCGGAATCTCCAAGGAGATGTTGCGGCACTGGAAGAAGGCACTTCCGCCGATTTTTGGGCGGGATGCGCGCTCAAGCCGATACTCGTTCGAAGAAGTTGTTGCGCTTGCGGTTATTGCGCGGGCAGTACGCGATTTCGCAGTGCCCGTATCCCATTTCACGCACGTTGCAGAAAAAATGTTCAATGAAGTCGGGCGGCATTTGCAGCCGCCTCACGTCGCTCAAGTCGTCTGCATCACGCGCGACGACGTTCTGTTTGCGCCGCTCGACAGCGTTCCCTTTCACGATTGTATGGTGATCGTGCACTTGGAGCGCCTTCTCGTGGAAATTCGTACAAACATCGAAGCGCGGAGTTCCCGTGAAGCTCAATTGGATTTACCGCTCGCCGGCGCAAAGATCGCAGCCTTGCGCGGACTCCGATTTCGCTAGACATCGCGTGGTGACTTGTGCTCTCGGTCGTCCGCTGCCCTTTTTTGTGACATTGGATAGAGACATTCACATCATGTGTCGACTAGGCGCAGCGTTGACCGCTTCCACCTCGCAAACGACAGAGGCCAGTTTGACCGTCTGAGCTTCGACGATGAATGGCGGCGGCTTGATTGTCACCGGGTTTGAATCGAAGAATTGCGCCTCACAAAGGCAACCGGAGTAGACATGTCGAGCGGCGATAAATATCCGGACACTTCGCCACGACCCGCCCCTAAGCCGATCAAGCCGTTGGGCGCAAAAGGAGCGGGTGGCGGGCAACCGTTGCCGCCCGATTCGCCGTGCAATGTCGTTGAACTTACAGTGGTCAACTCGCCAGACCGCACGGTCGTGACGACGATCAGGGTCAACGATGTCCTGGAGGTTCGTTACGTTCCGGGACCGCCGAAACAGTTGATCGTTGTGACCGGCGGCAACGCGATTCTTGGCTCGCTGACGCCGCCATCGATGGCGCAGCTTATCGCCTGCATTACCGCTCAGGGCGTCAATTACGAGGCGGTCGTTCTTGGAATTCAGGGTGGGCGCGTCGATGTGCAGGTTCAGCCCGTATGACCTCCACGATCGTCGTAGCGGGTGGGGTGTACGCAGAGCGCTGCCTATGGCCGGACTGGGAACAGGTGTTCGGCTCTGCAGGGCGGGCAGCCTGCGCATTGACCGGCGGTGGCGCGGATGTCGTGCTTCGCACGAGGACGTCCGACGAACTTGCGCTTCGTATGACCGCGCAAGCAAACGTCTATGGCATCTCGTTTCGTCCGGAGAAGGGCGAGCAATCGATCGAGTTCGACTATGTGCATCCGATGGCGGTCCCGACCATTCGGCCGGGATTGGGGCGGATCAAGCCGACGTCGCCGATCGAAGCCGAGGGCGACATTGTCTTGCGGTTCGGCATGCTGGAATCGACAGTCAAATCGAAGGCCCGTCGCACGGTCTACGATCCGCAGTCGGCTTTCGCGCCCGAGCCTTTTGGCGATAACGGATCATCGACCGAGCATTTGGCGATTGTCGCAAACCGACGCGAAGCGGTGGAACTGGGCCGGAAAGCCGACCCTGTGGATGCCGCACGCGTGCTTGTTCAGGAGGGCGCTAAGGTTGTCGTCGTCAAAGCGGGTGCCGAAGGCGCCTATGTCGTGCAGGGGGCGAGCGCGCCGAAATTTGTTCCGGCGTTCCAATCGGATTCGGTGTGGACGATCGGCTCAGGCGACGTCTTTGCGGCCGCCTTCGCCTTGTATTGGGGGGTGGAGCAAGCTGACCCGCACGAGGCAGCTCTCTTAGCCTCCAAGGCGGTCGCTGATTATTCGCTGACCAGGGCCCTCCCGATCAGGCCGCGAGCTGCTCTCGCGGCACTCCAATTCCGGGAGTGCGCTTTCCATCCTGGCCGAGTGTACCTCGCGGGCCCGTTTTTCACCCTTGCCCAGCGCTGGCTTGTCGACGAGATCAAGCGCTGCCTGGAGTCGATGGGCCTTTCGGTATTTTCGCCGGTGCACCAGGTCGGCCCTGGCCCAGCCGACATCGTTGCTTCCGCAGATCTCGCGGGGCTCGACGGCTGCGAGGTCGTCTTTGCGATCGTCGATGGCATAGACAGCGGCACCTTGTTCGAGGTGGGCTACGCAAGGGCCAAGGGCAAGCCCGTTTACGCCTTTGCGCAGAATGTCTCGGATGAGGACTTGAAAATGCTCGAGGGGTCCGGTTGTCGGATCGGGGGCGATCTTGTCTCGCTCCTGCATCATCTGGCGTGGCGCGTATGAGGGCGTTGCTGCTGTCTGGCGGCATGGATTCGGTTGCCATCGCCTACTGGCAGCGGCCCGAGGTGGCGGTCACGATCGACTACGGCCAAAGGCCGGCTGCGGGTGAGATCAGGGCAGCCTCGGTGGTCGCGGGCGAGCTCGGCATTCGGCATCTGGTTCTGCGATTGGACCAGCTCGGCCTCCTCGGTAGCGGCGATCTCGCCGGCGCGCCGAAGCTCGACATTGCGCCTAAACCGGAATGGTGGCCGTTTCGAAATCAGCTGCTGGTGACGGTCGCGGCGGGCGCCGTTCTACCGCTTGGCGCAAGAAAACTGCTGATTGGGGCGCTGCGAACCGACGGCCATCACGTGGATGGCAGGCGGGAGTTCGTCGAGGCATTGAGCTGCGTTCTTCAGATGCAGGAGGGAAATATGTCGCTTGACGCGCCTGCGATCGACCTCGACGGCGTCGAGCTCATTCGCAAGTCGCAGATCCCGATGTCGTTGCTTGCTTGGTCGCACTCCTGCCATAAGGCCGAGCACGCCTGTGGCGAATGTGGAGGATGCCGCAAGCATTATCGGACTTTCGAGGCGCTCGGTGAATTGCCCTATTGATCTCGAACCGAAGCCTCGCCGCAGAGTGGGATCGGCGGCACGAGCGGCCTGGCCGGTTCGCTTTGGTGCGCGGATTCCGGCGATCGTCCCGCCAATTCCGACTATATTTGATGAGGTCGTCGAGAATCGTCGTTCGGCGAATGCCCTTGCGCCTACGTCGTTGCGTGAACTCGTAAATTGCGTCGCTTATGCTACTCAAAACTATGCCGCGTGGTCGAAAGATGGAATACCACGGTTTGCACGCCCGACGATGGCCGCAGGAGCGTTGCACGGCATCGATCTTGTCCTGATCTCGCCAGGAGCGCGCCCGCAGTTGGTCGCCTACTCGCCTTCCTCGAGCAGAGTCATGCTGTTGCGCGTTGGCGCGGCGGCGCCGATCGTTCGACTGAATGAGCGTATTCGGGAGATGAAGCCGCTGGCACGGGCATATTCCCTCGTGCTTCTCGCAAATCCCTCAATTTACGACGCAGCCTATGAGAATTCGCTTTCTCTGATTTGGCGCGATGCTGGAGCTTTGCTGCAAGCGCTCCATATGTGCGCTGCGGCTTATCGGTTGGCTTTTTGCGCGCTGGGGATCCATGGGAACGAGGTGGTCGAAGCGTTGCGGCCAGCAGGAGATCACACCGTATTTGCGGTTGGCGTCGCCGTCGTCGGGCGGCGCCCATAGAGTAGCGCCCTCGGCCGGCGAGACTTGGATCTTGAGAGGTGCTGATGGAAGAAACACGAGCCAGCATTTCATGGCGCCAGTATCAGGAAAGAGCGGCCGCGGTTTTCAAACGAATGGGATTCGACGCGGCTATCGAGCCATGTCTCGATGGAGCTCGTGGGCGCCACGAGATCGACGTCCTCGTTCGTACGAGCCTTGGTAGCATTCCCATACTATGGATTGTCGAGTGCAAGGACTGGAAGGTGCCCGTTTCAAAGGCTCATGTGTTGACGTTGTATCAGATCGCGCAGGATTTGGGCGCCGACCGCGCCTTTCTGCTCTGCGAGGCGGGCTTTCAGGCCGGCGCCATCGCGGCGGTTCGACAGACCAATGTAACGCTTGCCAGCATCGGGGAACTGGAGGCTCTCGTCGCTGATGCCGTTGCAGAGGCGACGGTCAAGACGGTACTCGCGACGACAAAGGCGATCGAGCACGATCTGCATAGCATGCTCTTCGAACTAACCCCCGATGCTCAAACATTGCTCCGGAACGACGAAACCGTCGAACTTCTCGGGGCATGTCTCGACATATCCTTAAGCGTCACGAAAGCGCTGGCCAAGCAATTCCCGCTGCGCTGTCCGCAGCCCTTGTCTTCGTCCGAACCGAAATGGGCTGACGATCTGAAAACCTATGCAGACGAAGTCGAGCGCGAGGCGGATCTGCTCGCGATCAAATTTCAATCCGTCAAGTCAGCCAGAATCGGGGCCGAGCGATCGGCGTCTCGCAACGCTCACGAGATGCTCGGGAAGCTCGACGAACTCTTGAGTTTGGGAGAGACGCTCGCTCGCGGCGTCGGCGACGAGAGCGCTGAACTCGTCCTGCTGCGCACTGCGACGGGCGCGATGCGCTCGATTGGCAGAAAGGCTGACGACCTCCGCGAAACGCCGATGAAGTCGGTTCGTAACGCCGCGCGGGAGCTGGTGCGGGAGCTGGTGGATGGACTGTACCTTTGGCTTGGGGCGCCCGGGCGTACGCAAGACCAATGGGTGAAAGTCAGAGTAGGGGCTCGTACCGCCAGCGCGCGCCTGTCGGAGGCCGCTAAAACCTCCTCTATTGCATGGGTCTATCGTCCGCCCGAGGCAAACTGACGCACAGGCTCGGGTAGCCTTGCGACAACGCAGGCATCTCGCTTCTCGCGACCGACGACAACAGTCGCATGTGTTGCCACATCAGACCGTCGAGGATTCCGGCCGGAACGTCGATCGCGTTTGCGAATTCCAGGAATTTGTTTTCGAGACCGAAGTAGTCCCGAGCAGGCGAAGCGTCGGGCCGCATGATCCCCATGAGAGCGCCGGCGCGAACAATGTGAACGTCGAGAATGGCGACGTCGTTCGATTGCCGATGGTTCCGTACGATCCATGAGGCCGTCTTCGGTCCGACGCCTGGCAGCCTCATCAACTGGTTGCGCAGATCGGCGTCGCGCTCAGGCTCGTCGAATTCAAGGAGCGCGGCGAGACAGGCTGAGAGATGCCGGGCTTTTTGACGGGGAAAGCGATACCGGACCGCGCACCCGCTGATGATCAGCGGCTCGGACAGGTCCGCCTCGAGGACCTGGTTCGACGTTGGCTGATCGAGCCTTCCACGCTCGCGTAGCCGGTCGAACGCCGCGAGCCCGAGCTCTGCGGGCATCCCGTATCCACCGAGCAGACATGCCGCGACCTCTTCGATGAGGTTTCGCCCAAGCCGCAAGCTTTGATAACGGTCGGCCAACAATGCCTGCCAAACCTGACCGCGCCAGTACGCGGGGGTGAAGAGCTCGTCGAACCCGCCCCACTTCACGCCAGGCATGACTTGGTGGGTTGGGCCGGGCAAAATCAATCGCTCGAGCTTCGAATGGATGAGAGCGAGCATTTCCTGCATGGCGACCGGTCGAGATATCTGCTTGCGTTTATATGCATTTATATGCATTAATCCGACCGGATGCAAACCCGAAAATGACGATTTCAAAGATCAAGCGCATCATTCGGCGCGAAAACTGGACACAGGCTGAGGTCGCCAAAAAACTTGGCATCAGCCAAGGACATCTGTCGAAGGTCTTGCGCTCGAAATCCACGCCAAGGCCGGAACTACAGGCGAAAATAGACAGACTTCTGGAGACTTACGGCGGTAGAATATCCCCAGGCGAGCTTGCCTCAAGGGTCGAGCAGGCGGCGCTCAAGTCGTCGCATTTCAGGGCCATGATTGAGGCTGCACTGAAGATTGTAAAATAATGCATTTATATGCATGCAATTTCGAATTGCCCGATAACCGAGTACTGCGCGCATAAGCATAGGATTCTCCGACCGTAATTCGCCGCTTGCTTCGAGCTTGCCATAATCTGGAGAACCGTCCTCGGGGGCGTAGACTGGCGTATAATATCGCGCCATAGCGCGTGGAAGCGGAGGTCCGATACAGCGCGAGACCCACTATGGAGAACGCTTTGTTCTGCTACTGGCGGGAAGCGGCGTGACTGCCTCAGCCAACCCACTTTTTTGGGCCGCATTCTCAAGCAGCGGTCTTGCGGACCGGGCGGATCAACACTTCCGCCGAAATGCCAAGCCGCTCGTGCAATCTCCGGATCATGCCGATGGAGAGATCGCGCTTGCGGTTCAGGACTTCGGCGACGCGCGCGCGAGTGCCGAGCATCGTCTCCAGGTCGCGCCGTGTCAGCCCCTGCTGCTCCATACGAAATTTGATCGCTTCAATCGGGTCAGGCGGATCGATCGGATAGTGTTCGCTCTCATAGGAGTCAATGAGCGTGGCAAGCACATCAAGCCGGTCGCCCTCGCGCGTTCCAGCCTTTGCCCCCCATAGGCGTTCAATCTCGGCTAACGCGGTCTCGTAATCCGCGTTTGAACGGATGGGTTTAAGTTCGGCCGTCATGCTCCACCTCTTTCACGTCGATGCGGTCGTAGTCCGCGTGCGAGCCGATCCATTTGATCCAGACGATGCTCTTTTCGTAGTCGATCGCCACGACAAGGCGATAGTCATTGCCTTTGATGTTGAAAACCACGCGCTCGGCGGTCACGACGCTTGCAGTGCGGTATAATCCTTTCACATCGGCGGCGCTCGTCCAGTGCGCTTTGCGCACTTCGTCGAACCAGGCGTCGAGCGCAGCCTTCAGCGCAGGTTGATCCTTGTGTCCGGCGCGCTTCTCGACGAACTCGCGCAGGGTGCGCCGGGCGATGATTCGCATGTTGCAAGCTATCATGCTCCCAAAATGGGAGCAAGTGGCAATGGCAAAATCATAGGCGGAAACTTTCGCGGTCTACGAACCGACCCGTCCCCTTGTCTACCGGTCTGCCCTGTGGGAGGCGGGCGGCGGCACCGCGTCGCCATTGTCGTCTGCTACCTGACCACATGGCCGAGGCGAGGCGTTGGCATTGTTCTTCCCAGCTTGATCCCCGCCCTCGTCGCCGCGACCTTAGCGATGTTCTGGCTGTGAACCGGGGCCGAAGTGGGCCCCTCTCCGGCTTATCTCTCCAATGTTTTGAATTAACTAATCGGTCCATGCCCACGGCGTCGGGGGCCCACTTCGGCTCCGGTTCACACTCAGACTGCGGCAGGGGGCAATCCTAGTCGATATCGTTCCCACATCCTCGCGTAGAGCGATTCCAGCGCCAATGTATAGGCTTTGACATCGAACAAGGGCGCGCTCGGGCGGTTGCATGCGAGCGTTCGACGTAGATTTCTCAGCCTCGCCGCATCGGTCGCGAGCGCGTAGGCCAAGTCGAAATAATCGTCTTGATCCTCCACCACCAGCTCAGGGAGCCCGACTGCATAGAGGAGGCTGCCGGCGACGCGCGACGGGAATGTCGCGCCCGGCCGGGTGATGACCGGGACGCCGACCCAAAGAGCGTCGCTTGCAGTCGTGTGGGCGCCGTAGGGTGAGGTGTCGAGCACCAGGTCAGCCAGTTGAAGGCGCGCAAGGTGTTGGGCGTGTGGCAGATCCCCCGCAAAAATGAGCCGGGACCCATCGACGCCTCGCTTCCAGGCCTCGCCGCGCAGATTTCCCTCGGCTTCGCGAGTCGCAAGAAGCCAGAGAACGCTTCCTGGCACGTAGCGGAGCAGACGGCACCAAACATCGAAAACGGCGGGCGTGAATTTATAAGCCTGATTGAAACAGCAGAAAACGAAACCCTGTTCGGGGAGACCAGTCACCGTCCGATTCGGCGCGAGAGCGACTGTGTCACGACGTCCGTGCGGCTGATAGGAATGCGGAAGCATGGCGAAGGATTCGGCAAAATCGCCGGCGCTTCCCGCCGGCGTGCAAAACCTGTCGGTGACGATGTAGTCGCAAAGGTTTGGCCCGAGCGTTCCCGGGTAGCCGAGATAGTTCACTTGGATCGGCGCCGGCCGCAATGCCAGGATGGATGTTCGCGTTCCTTCGGTAAAACCCTTCAGGTCGACGAGAATGTCAATTCCATCGTTGTTGATGGTTTTCGCCGCCTCTTCGTCGGAGAACTGACTGATGTCGTTGAAGCGATCGAATGCGCGGCGTAACCTTGCACGCATTCCTTTGCCGTCATCTCTGCCATAGGAATAGGCATGAAGCTCGAAACGCGCCCCGTCATATGCCTCGAGCGTTTCGACAAGCAACAGCGCCGTAGCGTGGTCCTGAAAGTCGTTGGACAGATAGCCAAGCCTGATTTTCTGCCGGCCCTCGTCCCGAGGCGAAAATTGAAAGGCCAGTCTGGCCCGTGCGTCCGCAGCCGTCGCCAGCCGCCCACGCATCCACGTTTCCGAGCAGGCGCGTTGCTCCGTAGCAGAAAGCCCGGGTTCTGCAAGGAGTACGAACGGTGGGAGAGGTGCGCCTTCCAGTTCGACCAAGCGAGAGCGGGCGAACGCGGCCCGATGGTCGAAATCCTGCCAATCGCACATTCTACGGGTGCGGATGAAGGAACGCATCGTCTCTTTCTGACGGTGATCCGCCTATGCGCTCGGATACAAGCCGCAAGATGTCGGCTATTGGCGACCGCCATCATCCGCCACGCAAGCGCCGCGCCACCTCCGCCGGACACGGGCCGACCAATTGTTCCATTACAGGCGCGATTATCGGCTGGCGCTTGTCTGCGTCTTATCCTAAGGAATGAGGCGGGCGCGTTCGACAGTCGAACGCGGTATGCCTCCCCGCCCTAGATATTCTCCAGATATCCGAATTCTCGCGGCTCTGGCTTCGAAGTCGGAGCGTCCGATACATCTTCGAGCGGCGGCGCGGAATGCGTCACGCCGAGCCATGCAACTCTTTTTCAGATCGGAAAACTCGTGCAGGTTTTGGTTCGCGACAACAATGTCGATCAGGCGCTTCGCGTGTTAAAGAAGAAAATGCAGCGCGAAGGCGTTTTTCGGGAAATGAAGCAACGCCGCGCTTATGAGAAGCCCTCGGAGAGGCGTACGAGAGAGAAGGCGGAAGCCATTCGGCGTGCGCGCAAGCTTGCCCGCAAGCAGGCACAGCGAGAGGGGCTCGCCCCGACGCCGAAGCGCAAGTCCCGTCCCGAGAAGCCACGCTCTCCGGCGCCTTCTGTGTCGACCCTTACGAGTTGACGCCATAGCCAGCCACGCGTTCTGGCCAGCCGTTGAATCGAAAGCGTCCGAAGCGGATATGGAGGGATGACGATGGCTCGCAAACCTGGCTCGAAAAGCGAATACGTCCTTTTCGACGTCATCTACGATGACGGCAGCCAACGCTCCAATCGCCGCGTACCGAAGGATATTCTCGGCGGGATCGACGGAGACAAGCCCGCGCGTGCAATTATCGAAGCACAGGATCGAGAAATCGCCGAACGTTCAGGTCGACCGATGTCCGCAATCAAGGCGGTGCGACGGTCGTCTTGAACATTGGACGGCGACGGCCGTGGCGCGGCTGCCTCGGCTTACTGCGTGTCGTTATTTCTCCTTGAAGCCCGCTTGCGCCGAGAAAGGGGAAATGCGCTATCGTCGTATAGCGGACGGATTGCACGACCAAAATACTCCGCTTCTCCGATTTCGAGCTTGCAACCGTTAAGGATCGAGGGAGTTAACTCCTCGACCGCGAAGCGGATCGCCTCAGCGGCTTGCCCGAAGCGACGAAAAGCCAGGGTCCGGCCTCGATTTTCGCTCTTGCCATAGTATAAAGCGGCTTCAACGAAATAATCTTTCTCTTCCATTCGCGCCTCCCGCGTTACGCTCGTTCAAGATTCGATTCCGGCACGACGCGATCGTGTCCATCTCGCTCGGAGCAGATGCGATATTGGATCCCTTGGCCACGCCATTCAGCGCAAAAGTCTTGATTTAGCGCATCGATCAAAGTCACGGCCGTGCACCTGCATCTCTCTTAACGACCGTTTTAGAGAAGACGGCTTTATGCTCAGTCCGCGTCGGCTCTCATTCGCTCGACCGCGCCTTCGTATCCCTCGCGCTTTTTGTGTAGCCTCGCGCCACAGTCGCGAGCGAAATTGCGGCCCATATGCTTTGTTGCCAGTGACCATTCAAGAGGGCGCCCGGTCTTTCCGCCGCCCTCGCATAATTGTGGATAGGTTCGCCCGTCGTCTATTCGGATACTTTGACCCGGATACGCATGGGTGGTTATGAGCTCAGTCGCGCCCCTGACCTCATCGTAGACCGCAAGGCGGCCATGGACGCCATCAAAAAACGCAACCGCCCTCATAACATTGTCACCAGTCCTTCGAGGCCCCGACTTTTTCTCGGATCAATCCCTGATTTAGCGTGCAAGGCCCATTCGACGCCGGCGCAGGGGAAAGACAGTATCGTCATAGAGCGGTCGAATCTCACGGCCGAAGTAATGTGCCTCGTTGACTTCGAGGGTGCAGCCATCGAGTAGTTTCGGCGCGAGTTCTTCTACCGCAAAGCGGATCGCTTCAGCGGCTCTGATGAAGCGTCGAAAGACGAGCGCCTTTCGCTTTGGGTCCGCGCTTTTGGCGTAATAGAGCGACGCTTCGAGGAAGTAGTCATTCGCATTCATGGCGCCCTGCGTCGCTTACGCGCTTGCGTTACGTCGCCCGCTCCAGCGCATTTTCAGCAACAACACGTTCATGCCCATCGCGATCGGACCGAATCCGATATTGCAAACCATATCCGCCATCAGGCAGATGTCGCGTTACTCGAAAGTAGCCGTTCGCCGCGAAAGGTCCGGGTTTGCAAACGACATGGACGCCGAGCTCGAATTTATGAGTGGGAGCCTCCACGATTTTCAGCGTGCGAAAGCGTTCGCGCGAATCGATATCATTACCCATTTACCGCCTCTTGCCGACGTACGATAAACGCACCAGACCACGCGCGTCATTTCTTGTTGCGATCTTGAGCTTCCGCCTTTTCAAGCTTCGGCCATGGCGAACCTCTCCCTTCAGTGGGGACGCTCGCCGATTTCGCTTTCTTCGGCTTTTTCGCCTCGCGGTTTCCGCGTCGCTGTTCCTTGGCCACCCGCCGTCACGCCTTTTCCTTCGAGAATGAGATTCAGACAGCAGCGGCCTCGAGGCCGCCGCCACCCAAAATCCCTCGCCGTCGGGCCGCCGGTACATCCGCGGTCAGTCCAAGGACGTAAGTGGAATATTAATTCTGAAGCTGCAGCATATCCGCGTTGCGGCGACTCCGTAGCGGCCGCGATAGATCGATGTTCTGGAGAGGGAGTCACAAGCCGACGCGCCAAAGGCGAGAGAGAGTGTAAGATCGTCTGGCCGAAACCCGATGGTCCTAAGATAGAGCAGTATTTCGAAATTACAATGGCGCTTGAAACGGACTTTTGTATATGAGCGGCGGGCCTGCGTCCTGAACACCAGACGCCGCCACGCAAGAATGCCCGGCGGCGATCCATAATCACATCAATTTTGGCAAGCGCGCGGAAAGCGTTTATGGTCTGACGCGGCAGGTCGTGGATGTCCACGACAGGAAGGGGGCCGCCGGGGCGCGACAAAACTCTTCTCCAAAGAGGCGGTAGGTCGATCGCCCGCTGCCAGCTTGGTTAGTCATTCTATGACACATCCATTGCCGAGCAGCCGAAAGGGACGATTGCACTCCCATGCGTTGCCGGAATAGGTGAGATGGGCGTTGGCTGGAAGCTTGATCGGTTCGCATCCGCTTCCCTTCATCTCGAAGCCGCGGTTGCATTTCCACTTCTGCCCATAAGCGTCTCCTACCAAGACGGCATGATCCGGCACCTGCACGCTAACACACGCCTGACCCTTCTCCTCAAAGCCTCGGTCACATTTCCACTCACCTCCAGAGGTTGTCAGATAGGCATGGGCAGGAACTTCGATCTTGACGCAAGCCCGTTCACTCGCGCGATAGCCCCTTTCACACTCCCAGCCGCGCGGTTCGGCGGTTTCCGATAAGAACGCGTTCTCTGGCACTTTGATTAAATCACAGCCAACATTGCTTCGGCGATATCCCGTCAAGCATTTCCAGCTATCGCCGAAATACGGATCGAGATAGGCGCTCGCCGGAACTTGGACGGCGATACACTCATCGCCTTTTTCAGCAAAGCCATAATGGCAATTCCAGCCCTTGCCATAGATAGTGTTCGCCAGAAACGCGTGGTCCGGCAGCTTTACCTTGAGACAAATGTCATCCTGCCGTCGAAAGCCGCGCTTGCACTCCCAGTGGGAGCCATATCGACCTGCCTCTGCATTTTCTGGCAACGGCCTCGTGGATTGACCAATCGCCTCAGAGCTGAGCGCCGCCGTAAGCATGACGAGCATGTTTATCGTCAGCTTGAGCGTCTTACGAAATTGTCCATGCATAAGCTGGTCTCCAGTAAGCTTGAGCCTGCCATCTCCGAGCTGACGGCCGGCGACTAAAGGATTGCGGACAGATCAACGCTCTTGCCGCTAAAAGCCAGCAGGACTTTGCCCTTTAGGGAGCCCCGCCAACAAGGCGGGTCCGCCAAGGTTGGACGTTAATCACCTAAGCGTGCCAATGCTAAGTCAGTCAGTTAGCTGTCAGCTAATTGAGAAGGTTGGAATTATAGCCCAGCGCATTGTCTTGGACGACGCTTTCGGCTCGGCGGGAATGACGGCGGCCAACGGGTTGAAGCCAGTACACCTGTGCGCGACCAATGTGTTTTATTTCAGCCCCTCCCCGATCCGGTCGTCGTCCGATGATTGGGTGTTCTCCGATCGAACGTCTGAGACGGTGGGCAAAGATTACGATGATCTCGCCGCTGGTCCGCGCAGTCGATGATGCGCCCTGCGCAGTTCGCGATGGAAAATCGGCAATCAACGGACGTCGGTTGCGCGCTCGCCTGTGATGGCATTAAATGCCGTTCGTCCATTCTGAGTCTCGCAATCGAGACGTAGCCGACCACTTTCAGCCAAACCCTCCGCGAAACGAAACGTCGATCGAAGGACGACCACCTTGTTCGAGCCGCAATTCCTTCATCCTGCGCCTGGGCCGGAAATCCCGTTCTCCCGTCGGGGTAACGGCGCATCAGTCGATATTCGACTGGAGAGGAGAACACACTGATCGACTCTCTTTTACTCACTACGGCACGGATTTGCACGTTTGAGCAACAAAAGTTGCTGACGAATGCAAGCAGCTTTTTCTTTGAGCGCGACGAACGTCTGTTCCTGGTGACGAGCCGACACGTAGTAATCGACGAACAAAGCCATCATCTCCCGGACCGCGTTGAGATCGAACTTCACACCGACCCCGAGAATATGGCGAAGTCCTTAGGGTTTTCTATCCCGCTGTATCACCATGGCAAGGCCGTCTGGCGCCAAGGCCTCGACTCCGGCGGAGAGGTCGACGTTGCCGCCATCGAAATCGACCGTTCCGCATTGCCGGAGTCGACGGTTTATCGCGCTTTCAACCCCACCAACCTGTCGACCCCACATGAGCATATCGAGATTGGAGCGTCGCTGCTAATTGTCGGCTTTCCACTCGGATTTCACGACACATTGCATCACATGCCGGTCGTACGGCAAGCGGTGATCGCGTCTTCGTTTGATCTCCGCTTTCAGGGACACGGATATTTTTTGACCGATGCTCGCACGCATCGCGGCACGAGCGGAGCGCCCGTCGTGATGCGTCTATCTGAAAGCGCCTCGAATACAGGTGCTTTACCGTGGCGACTGCTCGGGGTTCACTCGTCTCGGCTGGACGTCGGCACGCGCGACCTGACTTTGGACGAGGCGCTCGGTCTCAATTGCGCCTGGTACGCCGACATCTTATTGACGCTGACGGCGACCTGACGGCACGGCTTTCGTCGGACTTTTGCCTTTGGCGCATGGAAGACGATTGCGCAACGTCGTTAGTCTCACAAGCAGGGTCGAACACGACCTCCTTCGAGAGACACTGCCCTTTCTATACGAGTTCATCTGTAAATACTGACTTCCGAGCCCGAACGATTCAAACTCGACCCGCTCCAGAAAATGCCGGGACTAAACACCTGGAGTGTATGGCGGCGCTGAGAAAGCGGTATCTCAAGATGTGGTCTCGCACTCTTGCCGGATTCCCGCCACGACGCTGAGAGGTGGGGCTTAGACGTCGCCCGTCGACTGCGCCGCTCCGGATTTGGGGATGCCAAGAAAGCCGGCGTAGAACGTGACGCTCGAAACAATCAGTCTGGGATTGCCATTGTTATTCTCTGAAACTGCACTATGTTGGTTGTATCGGGTTTCGGCCAGACGATCTTACGCTCTCTCTCGCCTTTGGCGCGTCGGCTTGTGACTTCCTCTCCAGAACATCGATCTATCGCGGTCGCTACGGAGTGGCCGCAACGCTGCTCCTGGAAAGGACATCTCATGCAAATTGGCGTCGTCAAATGGTTCAATGCGAACAAGGGCTTTGGCTTCATTCAGCCGGATGCTGGCGGTCCGGACGTCTTCGTACACGTTAGCGCAATCGAGCGCGCTGGGCTTCCGGCGCTCGTCGAGGGCCAGAAGGTCGGATACGAGCTTTTGGTCGACAAGCGCAGCGGCAAGCTCTCCGCGGATATGCTGCAGCTTCAGAACTAATATTCCACTTACGTCCTTGGACTGATCGCGGGTGTACTGGCGATCCGACGGGAGAGATTTCTGGAGGCGGCGGCCCCGAGGCCGCCGTTGTCCAAATCGTCCTCTCGAACGAAGGGGCGTGACGGCGGACGGCCAAGGAACAGCGACGCGGAAACCGCGAGGCGAGAAAGCCGAAGAAAGCGAGATCGGCGAGCGCCTCCGAGTCGGCAAGCGGCGCAGCTTGGCTAACGGTTGAAAAGCTGAAATCTGCGGATCGCAACAAGAATGATGCGCCCGCAGGCGCGTTCCTTCACATGTGACGCCGAGAGGTTGACTATATCGACGCGCGTGCGCGGTTTCACCGAGCAAAAATTGCGTCGACGCCTAGCCATGAATTCGACGTAGGCCTCGACGCGGCGCTTCCCTAACGCAGGCGAGGGCCTGCGATATCGAACAGCCATCGTAGCGGCCCTCTGCTTGCGATTATGGGCGGGATGCCTCTTACGGCCGAAATCGAAAATTTTCCCGCCTTAGAAAGGATTCCGCGTGAACTCCCCCCAAAGCGCCGCTCTCACCACCGAACAGAGCATCTTTCGACAAGCCCGCTTGCTTGAGGGCTATCGCTTGAATCTGCGACGGGGCGAAGCGAAAGTCAGAGACATGATCCTAAAGGATATCAGCCGCTTTTCCGATCTCGGGGCCAACCGGTATGCATCGGACTTATCTGAAGTCCTGGAGCAATTCGACATTACGCATTCGCGGCCGGAACTCGCGTGAAGCAGCTAGCGCTCCGAGCCGCTTACCCGATATTGCGACGAGTAGAAGGCAATGATCACTCAAGCCCCTTCAAAATTTGCATCCGCGGAATGGTGGGATGAACATCCACTAACCAGTCTTGTCGTCGTTCATGCGATTCTTGCGCTCTCGACGGACGACCGGACGCCAGAAGAAATATGGCTCACGCCCACCATCAACGAATGGCGACAAGTTGCTGAACTTGCCGCTGAGTATAGCGACTACGACGATTCCGCAATAGCAAGCGAACAAATGACATGGCAGATTCTATCCAGAGTTGTCCGAGGAGATGCGCCGCTGATTGAACTCAACTGAATCGGTTCACTGACCGGCTTGGTGGTTGCCGTGATCATCGCCGCGGGAGCGAACAACTTTCCCTACCGCGACCAGACGAGGACGCAGCTCCGACGCGGGGGAAGATGTTATAACGCGGCGAAGTCGCCCGATTTTCATTCCCGGCACGCTCGTCCTCGCGCCAGCCTTCGCGGGAAGCCATTGACCGCTTCACGGCGGAACGAAAGCAGGCGGCGGCGTAATTGCGCGACGGGGCGGATTGAGGGATGATCTTCTGCCCCTGTGGAGCGGATAGCGGTCAGGTCGAGACCATCGCCTCGAATAGGCGAGACAATCTACCAAGCCGCAGGGGCTCATGTCGATATTACCCGCCCGATCGAGCCGGACTGGAGCGTCTCGCCATCGTCGAGAGAAGCTCAATTGCGAAATTGTCATAGACGGCCGAAGCGGGAAGTCGGCGGCGGATCAGTTGCATGGCGGCAGCCCGCGCGGCGCCGAGCGCATCGCCGCCTGCTGGGCCGACAATCGCAAGGTTCCGCAGATCGTCTTCAAGCCAGACTGGACGCGTCACCCAAGGCTGCGCCCTTCAAGCGCATGATTCTTGATCCTCTGACTTACGCGGCCTTAGGCGCGCGTTTGCCATGCGCGAGCCTGCGTCGGCGGATTTTCGCGGGCTTCTTAAGAACCCCGAGAGCTTCCAGTTCGATCGGCGGATGATCCTCGAATTCCACAACAAGCCGCATCTTGCCACCGACCGCGGCGACGTAGTCGCGAAGCGTCGAAATCAGCATGTCACTGCGCTTTTCAAGGCGGGATACGCTGTCCTGGCCGATGCCGAGCACTTTGGCGACCCTGACCTGGGTTTTCTTGTGCGCCTCGCGCAGCTGCTTAAGCGCGTTCTCTTCCGCGATCAGTTCCGTTGTTCTCTCGGCAATGCGTGCACGCCGCGGCGCCGGGAGCCCAGCGATTTTCTCTTGCAGCGTGGTCATTTGCGTTTCCTTTCCTTCTTCAGAGTCGCGAGGTGGCCATCAAACCGCTCGTCCGCCTTGGCGATCAGCCGCTTGTAAAAGCGCTTCTCATTTGTGCCGCTTTTATCCCCCGCCACCAGCAGAATGGCCTGCTTTTCCGGGTCAAAGGCGAAGGCCACGCGCAGACGCCATCCGCCGCGTCAAAGCGCAGTTTCTTCATGTTGGCATGTTCGGAGCCGTTCAGGGTGTCGACGCGGGGTCGTCCCAAGTGCGGTCCAAATTCCACCAGAAGGTTGGCCTGGGCGAGCCGTTCGTCCTGCACATCCGCGTCGGTCGAGCTCGTCGAATTCAGGCTCGAACGCGGGATGAAACTCAACGGACCACTTCACAGGCATAATATGGATTCCAATCCATATGGTTTCAAGTGCATATAATATGTTGATGTCGTTCATGATGCGTTGAATTGTCTAAAATCCAATGATTTTGGCGTTGCCCTTTGGGCCGGCTCTCATGAACGGAGCCGCGCCGCGTCTCCGCCACCCCTTCGGGCTTCGATCATTCACGCGAGGCGGAGCGGCCATCCCGGCCGCGACTTTGTTGGCTGGGGCGAACTATGTCGAGGCGACGCAGAGAAGGTGTCTCAAAGCCGCGCAACGCCCGCGCGATCGGCAGAGCGAGCGCCCCGGGCCATCCCTGCGCCCAGCAAGTCACACTTTTAGGCGCGACGCGAATGCAATTTCGCCGGTCGGCGCCGTAAGGGATAGTCGGGGCTGTCGTAAAGCGGGCGAATCTCGCGGCCGAAAAAGTGCTGTTCATCCACTTCCAGTGAACAACTGGCCAAGGCCCTTGGCGCAAGCTCCTCTACCGCAAAGCGGATGGCCTCTGACGCGCGCGCGAACCGCCGGAAACTAAGCGATTTGCAATTCGCATTTGTTGCCTTGCAAAAAAAGACGGCGGCTTCGGCTCTGTAGTCCTTCACGTCCACATTCGCCTCCAGAAGCTTTAGATTAAATTGTCCTCCCTCCGGACGAGTTCGAGAGAGGATTCGATAGCGACCCTTTCCTGCCCATCGCGATCTCTCTTCATCCGATATTGCAACCCCGCGCCATCATCGGGAAGATGACGAGTAACTTGAAATGAATCCATGTTAATCGGCGCCCCGAACCTTTGGATCACCCGGACGCCAATCGGAAACTTATGCGATGGGCGGGAGATGATGCGATGTGCTCGATGGCGCGCGCGCGTCATTTTCGTTGTCATTCGACATCTAAAAGCACTCCTAGATTATATCCGACGTAATGGGAAGGCCGCCGCTCGCGCGCTCTGTTCAGCGTCGGCGTTTTGCTTCGGCTTCGCGCGCTTGGAGCTTCTCAACGGTCAGCCAAGACGATTCCTTGCCCGCAACCGCGCTCCCATCACGAGGTTTATCTTTCTTGGGCTTTTTCACTTCGCGATTCCCGCGTCGTTGACCTTTAGCCATGTCTTGCCCCTCGTATCGATGACCTCATGGTCGCTCGGGCAGAGACGCTCAAGCGTCTGAATGACTTCATGGTCGCTCGGGCAGCGATGCCCGAGCTTTGGCAGGAGTATAATTCGCGCCCTGACGGGGGAACGCTATGCGGGATCAACCGCCAGGGGCGAAGCTCTGCTAGGCCGCGATTTGCAACTGGTCCGCCGAAGATTTGCCGCTACGTCCGTCGACGGCAATTTCGTAGGTGACCTTCTGGCCTTCTGCGAGGCCGAACAGCCCCGCGCGCTCAACCGCGCTGATGTGGACGAAGACGTCTGGGCCGCCCGACTCCGGCTGAATGAAGCCAAACCCTTTTTGACCGTTGAACCATTTTACTGTGCCGGTCTGCATGACATGTCCTTTCAAGAACAAGCTGATTGCGCTTTGCCCATTGCAAAGCGCCTGTGGATCGAAGTTCTGGAGAGGAAGTCAGGAGCCGACGCGCAAGAGAGAGCGAAAGCAAGATCGTTCGGCCAAATTTCGATAATGTATTACTTAGCGCATATTTGCAAAATTACAAGCTTCGCATTGCAGCGCTAAAACCGAACAACTGCGCCGAATAACAGTATGCAACCAACTTTTGACGCTTGACCCGCGCGCAATATTTCGGCCGACACTCCGATTGTTCTATGATTCAAAAGTACGACTAAACGCAAATTCGAGAAAAATATTCAGAAATAACTTGCGTTGGGCGTTGGAGCGCCATCTGCCAAACAAGCCCACTTCGCGACAACGCGCCGCTACAGGCCAAGGAGCAAGGGTGATGGAAAAAAAGAATATCCTCGCTTCGCATTGCCGCGGACGATGATCTCATGTTGACCGGCAATCAGATGTCTTGGCGCATCCTGTCGAGAACATTTCGAGGAGATGCCCCCGCTTTGTCGGCTTGAGGTGGTTGCAATCACGACTTGCGCCGAGTCCGCGCCGATCCGATCGCCCCGCCACACAATCTCTGCCCGCTTTACAAAGTCGCGCCGAGCGATCGGATCGGCGCCATTCGTTACGGCGCTGACGACGGTGAATTGATGCCGATGGACATCGTCGCATTGGCGACATTCAGACCAGTCGAGATGTTAACCTAAGAGGTGGCCGACGAAACGGCCTACACGACAGCCGCGCGCGATGTGTGTGGCGGAAGCCGCAAAGTTGGAAAAAAAAGGTCGCGGCTCCCGCATAATTTTTAAGCAAGGCGGACCGGGAACGCCGTGGCCGTTGTGGTATCAGTGAACGTTGCGGACCAACGAAATCTCGGGATCGAAGCGCCGCCTTTGGATGGAAGAACTTAGGTCATTCATGCAAGCTGGCTCCGGTGGAAGCTGACAAACGACGCGCGCGCTAACGCGTCACCCGCCATTGCCTCAAAGGCAGAACTGAAGGTCTAACAAATGGGCGACGGCCGCACGCGGCTTCCCGAGGTGCCGGTAAATTGGATTACGAGACCATTGATGCGGTTCCTACGCATCGAGTCTATGGCCGGCGCAGTCCTGTTGCTCAGCACGCTCCTCGCGCTGGTGCTCTCCAACGCGGCGTGGTCCTCGCAATTTATCGCGATGTGGGAAATCCACGCAGGATTCAGGTTGGGAGACATAGAATTCTCTCGTTCATTGAGGAGTTGGATAAACGACGCGCTGATGACGCTTTTCTTCTTCGTCATTGCACTTGAGCTGAAGCGCGAACTGGTCCTGGGAGAGCTGCGCGACCGGCGAATGGCGGCGCTTCCCCTCGCGGCGGCTTTTGGGGGC
The DNA here is from genome assembly GCF_027571405.1 of Methylocystis parvus OBBP. Taxonomy (GTDB): domain Bacteria; phylum Pseudomonadota; class Alphaproteobacteria; order Rhizobiales; family Beijerinckiaceae; genus Methylocystis; species Methylocystis parva. The sequence continues at coordinate 92,327 of NZ_CP092969.1, read as the reverse complement.
ATGGTGGCTCCGGTCGGGCTCTATCTGCTGTTGGCCCGCGGCGGGCCAGGCGCGAGCGGTTGGGGCGCCGTCATCTCGACAGACACCGCGTTCGTCATCGGATGTCTTGCGGCGCTCGGTTCACGCATTCCACAAAGCTTGCGGCTTTTTTTGCTCTCTCTGGCGATCTTTGACGACATCGGCGCCATACTGGTCGTTGCGATCGGTTACGTGGAAGCATTGAACTGGATCGCGATTGGCTACGCGGGATTCGGGCTCGCCATCGTGGCCGTGATTGCACGTCTGGGCATACGCAGCGTTGTCGTCTATTTCGCGATAGGCGGCGGCATCTGGTTGGCGCTCGACGCCTCGGGCGTCCACGCGACGCTCACAGGCATCATCCTCGGATTGATGACTCCGGCGCGGAGCTGGGTGAGTGATCGGCGCCTTCACGCTATACTTGACCGTGTGATCGCATATCCTCCAGGCGATCACTGGAGCAGTGACAATGCGGCGCAGCTCGACCTCCGTCAGGCCGGCGTTGCCGCCCGCGAGGCCGTGTCGCCGATCGAGCGCCTTGAGTTCGCCCTTCACCCTTGGGTCGCGTTCATGATCCTGCCGCTCTTCGCCCTGGCGAATGCAGGCGTGTCCTTGTCGTCGGCCAGCATCGACCAAACTCTGACAATCTCAGTTTTTGCCGCCTTCGTGGTGGGAAAGCCTGCCGGAGTTGTGTTTTTCAGTTTGCTGGCCGTAATGCTGAACATAGCAACCCGTCCCATCGAGCTCTCGTGGGGACTGTTGGCGGCCGGCGGCCTCTTGACCGGCATCGGTTTCACCATGGCGCTCTTCATCGCCGGACTGGCGTTCGAGCCCATCTTTTTGGACTCCGTCAAGATTGGCGTGCTTAGCGCGTCAGTCACCTCGGCGGCGGCCGGATTTCTGGCGTTGGCTTGGATAACATCCTCTCGCAGATGAAACGCGCTAAAGCGGGTCACTTTTTTCGACAGGGGCCGTGTCGTTCCGTCTGAGGAAAAAGTCGGTCGCGTTTTCCGGGTGTAACGCGACGATTGCGGCGCAGTTCGCCATCGTCGCAATCTAAAGAAAAATCCGCTGCATCTTCAATATGAGCATTCTTTGCCTCGTCAATTAAGCTCGTGAGCTGCTTCTTGAGAAGCGGTCCATAAATTTGCTTGCTGTGGTAGCCTTCACGGTCCAAGCGTTGCGTAAGATCCGAGATGCAACTGCACTCTCCTGAACGAGCCAAATCAAAGGCGTGCTCGATCGCGGTTTTGTTCGCAAACATAATAGTTGCCTTGTTTCGCGACCTCGCCAGCGGTTTCAACGTTCCGTGGTAGCATTGCGGCATGGAATCGCTCGGATTGAAGCGGAGGACACATCACTCTGAATTTGGAGGTCGCCGAAGCGCAATGGAGCCCGCAGGTTTCTGATCGAGCGCGTCTAACAAGTCGACCATGGCTGGGGGGAGCGGTTCTGCAACGATAGAGGCAAAAGTTTTCTTCAGCTGCTCAGCGATATGCGTCAGGTGGCACTCGCCATCCAGTTCGCGCTTCACCCTACGTCTTGATTGCGGCGTCATTTAACGGCCCTCCAGGGAAAAGCCGCGACATTTCCGCCGATATTGGAAGCGTTCACTGCCGCGTTTATGTAGGCCACTTCATTCCCGCCGCACAGAAACGTACAAGCAGTGGAGTCAGCTTAGCTCGGCTTCAAGAACCCTGGGTGGCATTGGCAGCGAAGGTGGCGCTTCTCGTTGGACGATAAGTTTCGCTGTCCAGCGGGATTTTAGCGTTATTGTCATTCAACTCTGCGCTTCAGAACGCCTTGCCGCAATTAAAATCCAGCGCGTACGATGAGTTTGACGCCGCCGTCGCAGACGGCTGTGCCGATGAGCCCGTGGGATTTGTCTCCGCCAACGGGAACGTGCCCATCCCAGACACAACCGTTTTTCCGTTGCTGCGGTCGGACATTTCAATCTTATAGAGCGCGTCTTTCACGTAGCCCCAAATCGTGTAGGTAAGCAGTTTGCCGTTGTCCAACTGCAAATTGGCGGTGCCGACGATCTTGCCCTCGGGATCGGTATTCATCGACCAGACGCCCTAGCCAGCCTTGACGCCAGATGAGCTTTCTTCTGTGACGTTCCAGTTTTGGCTTGCAGCAGAGGCTGGTCCCGCCAGACCGCAAAGTGCTACGATGGTCGGCAGCAGAAGCTTTGACATATCATTTCTCCCCTCGAAGCGGTTGATCGACTTCCGAAGGGAGCGCCATCCACTGTAGCTACATGTGGGGGCGGGCGCCCGCAAGTCAATGAGCTGCTCAAAAGCCTTTTCTGCTTCATGCGCGACTGCGCGCGCCTCGGATCGACTATTCTACCAAGGTTGCTCCGCTCGATCATCGGAGCGCGATAGGAACGCGCGTCGAGCGTTGGCGGAATCGTTCTACAGGAGACGATTCATCGACAGTAGCTCAGACTGCGGCTGGAGGCAGTCCAGATTTATGTCGCGCCCACATCCTTTGGTAGAGCGCTTCCAGCGCGACTGTATAGCGTTTGACGTTGAACAAGGGCGCGCTCAGCCGGTTGCCGGCGAGCCTGAGACGCAACCCGGTCAGCCTTTCCTTATCCGTTGCAAGAGCGAGGGCCAAGTCGAAGTAATCGTCTTGATCTTCGACGATCAGTTCGGGAAGTCCGATCGCGTGCAAGAGGCTGCCGGCGACGCGCGATGGAAATGTCGCGCCCGGCCGCGTCACGATCGGGACGCCAGCCCAAAGAGCGTCGCTCGCGGTCGTATGAGCGCCATAGGGCGCCGTGTCCAGTACGAGGTCAGCGAGTTGGAGACGTCTGAGGTGTTCGCCATGCGGTAGATCCTGCGCGAAAATCAGCCGCGAACCATGGACGCCGCGCTCCCACGCCTCGTTGCGAAGATTGCCTTCCGCCTCACGGGCCGCAGGAAGCCACAGAATGCTCTCCGGCACGCTGCGCAGCAGACGGCACCAAATGTCGAAAATTGCTGGAGTGAATTTGAAGGTCTGATTGAAACAGCAGAAGACGAATCCTTCTTCCGGCAGACCTGCGACGACGCGATGCGGCGCAATGTCCACAGCATCGTGGCGTCCATGTGGCTAATAGGAATGGGGCAGATAGGCGAAGGATTCCGCATAATCTGTGGCGCTCCCGGGTGGCGTGCAAAAAACATCGGTGATGATGTAATCGCATAGGCCCGGGCCCAGCGTGCCGGGATAGCCCAGGAAATTTACCTGTATCGGCGCCGGGCGCAGCGCGAGGATTGACGTTCTCGTCGCCTGAGTGAAGCCTTCGAGGTCGATGAGAATGTCGATCTCTTTCCGATAAATCGCCTGCGCCGCCTCAGTGTCGGAAAGCGGCGTGATGTCATTGAAACTATCGAAGGCGCGAGACAGCCGTGCGCGCATGTCGCCGCCATCGCTGCCGCCATAGGAAAAGGCATGAAGCTCGAAACGCGCGCGGTCCTGCGCTTCGAGAGTTTCAACCAGCAGATGCGCGGTCGCATGATCCTGAAAGTCGCTCGAGAGATAGCCGAGCTTTAATTTTGCCGAGCCTTGGCGTGTCGCGTTAAAGCGAAAATCGAGCCGCTCGCGCTCCAGGGCGGCCGCCGCCAGCCGCGCGCGCATCCAGATTTCAGAACAGATGCGTTGTTCCGCGGCCGAAACGCCGGGCTCCGCGAGCAGCACGAAAGGTGGGAGAAGCGCCGCGCTCGGCTCCGCTAATCGGGCGCGCACAAAGCTTCGACGGCCGGCGAACTCATGCCATTCGCACATTCGGCGAGCTCGAATGAACGAGCGCATCACGCCTTTCCGACGGCAAACCGTCTCATGCGCTCGTCTGCAAGCCACGACATGCGGAAAAAAGAGATCGCAGCTTATTCCTATGCAATCGCCGCACCAAGGAATGGCGCGGCGAAGCGCGCGTTTCTCCGCCGCCCTTGGTCGAAATAGGTGTCAACGGAGAATCGTCGCTCTCGAATGGATCGCATCTGCGCGATCTCCCCGTCTTTTGTCCAATCTGGTTTGCGGGCCGAACACGCCGGCCCGCACACATAAGCCACGCGAAAGGCGTCATGCACAGGTTCGAATTACGCGACGAGCTTGAATCCTATCCGCGGAGAACTTCCCTATGCGACGATCGATGCAGAGGTTCGCTGACGGGTTGGGCTAGCTCAATGCGAAGAGGCTGCTTCGCGCCTGACGGCGTCTTGGCGAGCGGTTCAGATCGCGGGCGCTTCCCCGTCTTCCATTTCATCGTCTTCCGCCTGTTCCTTCAATAAGTCGGCGTCGACGATCGCCGGCGCGACGGGTGTCGGCCGCGCATACGCGGCCCGAGACAACGGTGCGCGCTTCGGTGCCGAACGAACGATCTCGACCACCTGAAAGGCGGCGGCGCACTTGGGGCAGACGATTGGCATGCGATTGAGATCGTAAAAGGGAGCTCCACACGTCAGGCAGCGGCGCTTCGCGCCAAGTTCGGCTTTGGCCATGAGTATCTGTCCTTCAAAGTTTGGGCCCGGCAGACTTTCGGTGCAGCGATGAGTCGTGCGTGGCGCTGGCAGGGCTTTCGACGACGCCAGTGGGCGCCGGGCATTGGCCGTCGCCGCTATGTCGGCTTACCGCGCGTCAGCACGGCGGCTCCGCGCGTGGCGCGAAGGCAACAGGAAAATGATGCGGAAAACCGATAAAGCCCTATATGGGTATCCCGTGGCCGGTACACAAGGCCGCACGACCGCCGCGTCGGTTTTAACCGATGAACACCGCGACGAGCCTGGAGTGAAACTGAAAAAGCACCGCTGCTGTGAACCATGGGCAAGGGCGCGAACAATCGTCGCTCTGCAAGCCGTCGGCCCACGAGCTCTGAAGCGCGCCGAGGCAAGCTGGGCAGCCCGAGCGCACAAGGACCCATCTGATGACCGAAGCTGAGACGCTAATCCGAGAAATAGAATCGCTGCGTGAGACTATCCGGCGCGAGTGGTTCAACATTCGGCTTGATACTCTGACGCATGATGACCGAGTCGTCATTCGAGATCATATCGAACGCTGCCACGCCGATCTGAAAATCCTGCTGGATCGGCTATGGAATTTGGCTGACGAAAAATCAAATTAGCCGGCGCTATTGTCCCAGCCATCATCACGTCGCGTCATCATCGAGAACGTCGGAGCGGTTCGCCCACTGCCTACAAGGCGCTAGGCTGCTCAATTTTCCCGCGACGAGATAATTGAATCTAATTGAGCCATTGCTTTGAGAAGGTAATTGCCAAAGGGCAACCCCCCAACAAATTCCTCCGTGCGCTTGGGTTCCTTACCCCAGACAATTAAAAACCCCGCTAGCGCCAAGAGGAGCAAGGCAAGCAAAAATGATGTGAGCCCGGCAGAAACCGCAATTCCTAAGGCAATTCCCATCTTGGTTCTGTGGTTCATTATTGCCCCTCCTGGGTGTCGCGGTCGCGGTCGCTTTGTGCATCGTTGTGTTCGCACTCTCTTTGGCCGGATAGATCCGAGCATCAATATTAACGAACTGCGACTGAGGTATGGCGAATGACCTCAGCGCTGCAGCAACAGCATTCCCCCGCCCAAAATCATAGCTGTCCCTGTCGTAAATTAAATCCAAGCATATTGACGATGCATTGCTCCGAGAATTGGCGTTGAGCGAATGGTTCCAATCGATTGCACGGTGCGCGATATCGGCGCGTCCTTGCTCAAGGCGAGATGCGTTCGAGCGCCATTATAATAGCCGGGGGAATGACGTGTGGACGCCCGGCGGCCGTGTTGTTGTGGGGATGATGCCTTCGTGAGGCGATTCGGTTTTGGCGCGCGAACAGCGCGTCGACGATCGGCGAAGGAGGCGAGCGATGGAATTCTATGCAGGTCTCGACGTGTCGCTGGAGGCGACGAGCGTATGCGTGGTGAACGGGGACGGCGCGGTCGTGCGGGAGGCGAAACTGCCGAGCGATCCGGGCGCCCTTGAATTGTTTCTGGCCGAATGGGGCGTGCGTCTCAAGCGCGTCGGGCTGGAGGCGTTTTCCTTCAGCGCCTGGCTGTTCTCGCCGCGCTCGATGAGAAAGGGCTGCCGGTAGTGTGCGTCGAGACGCGACACGCCAAGGCGGCAATGAGCGCCATGCTGAACAAGACCGACCGCAATGACGCGCGCGGGCTGGCGCAAGTGATGCGAACGGGCTGGTTCCGCGCCGTGCATGTGAAGTCGCGCGAGGCGCAGGCGCTGCGCATGTTGCTCGCCGGCCGCAAGGCGGTGCAGGGCCAGGCGATCGAACTCGAGAATATGATCCGCGGGCTGTTGCGGCCGTTCGGCTTGAAGGTCGGACAGGTCTCGATCGGCAAGTTCGAAGCGCGGGTGTGCGAACTCGTCGCGGACGCGCCGGCGCTCGAAGCGATCATCGCGCCGTTGCTTGACGCCCGCGCCGCCATGCGATTGCAGTTTACGAAACTGCATCGCCTGGCCCTCGCGGCGGCGCGCCGGGACGACGCCGTGCGACGGATGATGACGACGCCCGGCGTCGGCGCCATTGTCGCGCTGACCTTCCGCGTCACCGTCGACGATCCGGCGCGCTTCAAGAAATCCGCCACTGTCGGCGCGCACTTTGGTCTGACGCCGCGACGGTATCAGTCCGGCGAAACCGATCGTTCTGGGCGCATCTCGAAATGCGGCGACGAGCTGACGCGCGCCATGCTCTATGAGGCGGCGATCGCCATTCTCACGCGCATCCGCCGCGCCTTCAAACTGCGGCTGTGGGGGTTGCGGTTGATGAAGAAGAAAGGGCTGAAGCGCGCGGCGACGGCCGTGGCGCGGGCGCTCGCCGTGCTGCTGCACAAGATTTGGGTCGATGGCGCGACGTTCCGTCATGCCGCCGGCATGAAACGCGGCCGGGGCCGGAGGATCGCTCAGGACGCGTGACGCGCTGAGCGAGACGGTTCCTTCCTCTTTCCGCGTTACAGGGTTCCGCCAAGGCGGAGCGGCGTCTCTCGAGGAGACGGGGACATGGGCGAGATCGCAACTTTTCTTGCCGGCGCCCGCAAGAGATGAACGCACGGCGCTTGTTAGCCTGACCGCCCGGTCTTCAGATCCCGGAATGTGGCGGCCCCGTCGTCGACCACGGACGTTAGCGAGCTCTCCTCGCAGAGATTTGCGCCGCGCCGGAACGTGATGATGAACGAAGGAAAGGACCGCGCAGCGAAGAGGCGCCGTTGAATGTCGTAGCGTGTCTTGTCGCGTGAAAGCGCGTGAAATAGAATGCAAGGATCGATCTGCTTCTTGCGGATCGACGGAGAGAGGCATTGTCTCCACAGACTTTGACTCTAAAGAAAAAGTTAGAGTCATTACGTTAGTTTAGGTAAGAAAGCAGAATCTGGCGTAGATGTTGTTCGCCAACGATCACGATGTGATCGAGGCATTCCCGTCGGATGGAGCCGATCAGACGTTCACAGTGTCCATTCCGCCAAGGCGAGCGGGGAGCGGTTGGTTTGTCGCGAATGCCCATCGCGCGCAGACGCCGTTTAAAGACATCGCCATAAGCGCCATCGCGGTCGCGGATAAGATATATCGGCGTCTCCTCCCAGCCGCATGCCTCGTCAAGCTGGCGGGGGATCCATTCCGCAGTAGGACACGCGGTCACGCCCAACCACAATATCCTCCGACGATCGTGGCGCATAATCAATAAGCCATAGAGCAAGCTAAAGGTGAGTGTCGGAACGACGAACAGATCCATCGCCGCGACGCCATCGGCATAATTGCGCAGAAATGTTCTCCACCCTTGCGAAGGCCGCTTTCTGCGTTTCGCCATATACTTGGCGACCGAGGTTTGGTCGATCTCGATTCCGAGCCTGTCTATGCAACACATTGAGCCGACGGCGTAGCGCAGCGATCTCGGATTCCCGCGAGGCGCCCGACCGGAACAACCCGGTGAGGGCCGACCAGATGAGTTGGAGCAACTCCGCCATAAGGGAGAACATCAACCAATTCGACGCGGTGCGCCAGCCGGATAGATTTTACGGTAGGGACAGGCGCCGCGATGACGCTCGGAAAATTCGGCCGCGGCCCGCCAGCGGCAGGCCGTGACCGTCGACCGCTTTTGCGGGGCGAACGTCCCAGCGCTAAAGCGTTCTATAAAGCCGGAGTGGAACGCGCGCTCAATCTCTTTTCGATCAAGCAAATTCTTTTCCAAGAACCGCTTCGCAGTCTTGGGGAACAAGCTCTCGCGTCGACAGGGGGATGCCGGCTTCAGCGGGGCGACCGACACGCTGCTTGGTCTGCGAAACCGATCTCCAAATCTTCGTCGAACCGGGAGCACATCACCCGAGACGTTTCCGAACGGATTCGGTCAGCTCCTCGGCAAAACGCAGCATGGATCGAAGAACAGCCTCTTCATTTTGAGCCGTAGTTCCTACGTCCTGCACCTCGATCGGAAATTCCGTCCTGCCTTCGGCGGATTGCACACGAACGCTGTAAACCAATTTTCCGTTCGGATGCTGTTCGACTTGCGTCACGTGGATGCCAGCCATGCGTTACCTCTTATGGGCTTTATTGGAGTGGACACACTCGCCCAAGTCGACAGGCGCCCAGGACTAATATAGGGCCGCTGGGTCAGATCCCAAGCGGCCTGGGTTGGCGCGTTTGGCGACTATTCGCGGGGTGACACCGGGTGCTGCGCTGGCAGACAAAAATCCCAAAGGAGGGAAGGCGCTTTCCCGTCGGGCGCGCCCGAATAAATTCAAACCCTGAATATGGTATGAATTGCGCTCGACAATCCTCGCCGCTTCGACGGCCCGAGGCCGGGCTAAAGAGGAGAATGCGCCGATAGACTCTCTCTTGCTCACTGCAGCGCGGATTTGCACCTTCGAGCAACAGTGGTTGCGAACGAATGCAAGCGGCTTTTTTTTCGAGCGCGATGAACGTTTGTTCCTGGTCACGAGCCGGCACGTGATGAAGGATGAACAGAGCCGTCATCTCCCGGACCGTCTGGAGATCGAGCTCCACAATGACTCCGAGAACATGGCCAAGTCCACCGGCTTTTCGATCCCGCTGTATCACCATGGCAACCCCGTCTGGCGCCAAGGCGTCGACTCCGCAGGCGCGATCGACGTCGCGGCAATCGAGATTGACCGCTCCGCCATGCCAGAGTCGGCGGCCTACCACGCTTTCAATCCCGCCCACCTCTTGAACGCGCGCGAGCACATCGAGATTGGCGCGTCGCTGCTCATTGTCGGCTTTCCGCTCGGCTTTCACGACACTTTGCATCACATGCCGGTCGTGCGCCAAGCGGTGCTTGCGTCGTCCTTCGGTCTCCGTTTTCAAGGACAGGGATATTTCTTGACTGATGCGCGTACGCATCGCGGCACGAGCGGCGCGCCCGTCGTAATGCGCGCAACCGGGGGCACCTCGAAGCAAGACGCTTTACCGTGGCGACTGCTCGGGGTTCACTCGTCGAGGCTCGATGTCGGCACACGCGACCAAGTCCTCGACGAGGCGCTCGGTCTCAATTGCGCTTGGTATGCCGACATCCTGCTGACGCTGACGGCGACTTGACGGGAAGGCTCCGGTCGGACTTCCGCAAATGGCTCCCTCCTGCCAACTCTTCGCCCGTGAGTCGCTCTGCTCATTGAGGTATTCTGGCCGCGTGTTCGTGCCCGTCTCGGCGTTTCCAATCCCTTGAGCGAGCAATGCTCGACGTTTGGCATGATTTTTCCGCGAGCCGCAGCATAAGAGCCGAGCTTGTCGGTGACGATGCGTCGAGGGCGGCTACCTTGCTTTTGGAGACATTGATACGCTAACCCACCTTATTCAGCGATGGAGTGATTGTGGGCTGGCGAGCGTAGCGTAAGGCTTTGATTTAGTGTATGGATTTGTTGTCTACGCTGATCATTCACGCCATTGCATCGACGCCACGCGCGCCATGACCGAAGATACCTCCCTCCCGTTTTCGTTTACAGCCGTTGGCCGCAAGAAGATCACCGCCGCATTCGATGGTGGACGCATCACCTCGGACGCTGGGGTGATGTTGCTGGGGCAAGCCGAGCGCCGGCTGGGACTGGCGGACAAACTCGCCGCCGCCATCGCCGTTCCGCGCAATCCCTTGCTGATCACCCATTCGCTGGACAGTATCTTTCGTGCGCGTATTCTCGCCATCGCGCGCGGTTAACGAGGATGCGGATGATCTCGATCATCTACGCAAGGATTCGGCCTTCAAGATCGCCTGCGGGCGCTTGCCCGATACGGGGAACGATTTGTGCTCGCAGCCGACCATGTCGCGTTGGGAGAATGCGCCGACTTTGCGCGAAATCATGAAGCTCGGCGGCGTGCTGCTCGATCTTTATTGCGCCGGCATTGACACGTTAACGTCCTGAGTTCGCGCGAAAGCTTCATTGAGTTCTTGCTTCATGCCGCAGCAACCGTCGCGTCGCGCCGGCGAACAACACGCCAATTCCTAGACCGGAGAAAGCCGGGCCGGGCGTCCCGCCTTTTTGTTCGCGCTCTTTGCGCGGCGCGCACTGAGGCTCGTCAAAGCCGTATCATTCATACCATGGGCCGCACAAGGATAGCGAGAACCGTGACGATCGGGTGGATCCGACCTCGGCGCTCACGCCGCAGCGAGTGGAGTTATCTCAGCGTCGCAACATCAGTCGGATTTTTTATAGTGCAAATTCAATAATATAAGTGTTCTAAGTTTTATTCTGAGCGGCGCTCCAACTCGGCTGCAGAAACGCCGAGCCCGGCGAGGGCGCGCGGGATGGAATTGCTCGCGTGATCGACGACGATGAGGAACGGCGAGAGGCCGTTTTCATTCAGCGCCGTGATCGGTGCCGGCTCGTCGGCCGCCAACAGGCTGTCGGGCGTTCCATTCATCGGGTTCGGGTTCGTTGGAGCGGCGGGAGCGGGGCCACGATTGAGTCCTATTTCTGGCGTGGAAATTGCCTTCTACCTGAACGTGCAGTATCTGCAACTTGCAGCGCGGGACGGCAATGCCGATTCTCACTGTCCGGCACGTCACGACTTACCATTACAAGCAGCCTGTCGCCTTCGGCGAACACCGGATGATGCTGCGTCCGCGCGACGATGATGACCAAATCGTGCTCGAGTCCGAACTCGAAATTTCGCCCACGCCGAGCCAAATCTTTTGGGCGCGGGATGTTTTCGGCAATCATGTCGCGACCGCGCGTTTCGCGGAACGCGCCTCGGAGCTTCGCTTCAAAAGCACGATGCGTCTGCGCCACACGCCGACCGACTTCCGAGAGGCGGATATTGAGGACTTCGCGCGGAGCCATCCGTTCGCTTATAGCGAGAAAGAGCGGTCCGATCTCGCGTGCTTCCTCACGCCGCTGTCCCAGCATCCCCGGCTTGCTCGCTGGGCCGCCGCGTTCCTGCGCGAGGACGGATCGGCCGACACCCACAAGCTTCTCGTCGATATGACGCAGACCATCAACCGGACCTTCAAACATGTGGCGCGACATGAGAAGGGCGTTCAAGACGCGCTACAAACTTTGGAACTCGCCAGCGGGAGTTGTCGCGACCTTGCGATGCTCATGATCGCGGCGCTGCGCTCGCTAGGATTCGGCGCGCGATTCGTCTCTGGCTATCTGCATCTTGGCGATGGGGAAGATGACGATGGCGACGTCGGCGGCAACACCCATGCCTGGATTCAGGCCTATATCGCCGGCCCGGGCTGGGTTGACTTCGATCCCTCAAGCGGCATGGTCGGGAATCGGAATCTGGTGCGCATCGCGATCGTGGACGAGCCGAGGGAAGCGATTCCGCTGCAAGGAACATCGATCGGAACGGCGTCCGACCATCTCGCTATGAAGGTCGCGGTCAAGGTCGCCGCTGCTGCGGACGCTGAAGCGGAATGCAGCAGGGTCTGCATGGTCGCAGCAGGATAATGTTCGCCCGCGACGATTGCGACGGCTCCGCTTGCTCGGGCAGAAGAGGCTGTCGATGAAGATTCGCGCTGGCTACGAAATTTCCTACGAATGCCCCCAGCCGACGCCCATGATTCTGACGCTACCCGAGCCGAACCAGCAGCCGATGCCTGGCGCCGTCGTCGAGGAGTCTGAGCCTCAACGGCCGATTCGTCACAACGGCGTCGTCGAGGGCGGCGAAGGCGACGCCGCGGCAGACGCCATCAGGGTTTTCCACCGTGATTTCATATCGAGCCGAGCCGTGCCGAAGCGACAGCTCGAAACCGCGCCAGGATTTCGGGATGCACGGGTCCAGACGCAGGATGTCGCCTTGCAGGCGCAACCCGAGAATGCTCTCCACGCCGGCGCGCTGCATCCATGCCGCCGATCCGGTGTACCATGTCCATCCGCCGCGCCCGACATGGGGCGGCGCCGCGTAGATATCGGCCGCGACGACATAGGGCTCGACCTTGTATCGATGCGCTTCGGCGCGCGTGCGGGCGCGATTGATCGGGTTGAGCAGCGAGAACAATCCGGCGGCCTTGTCGCCGTCGCCGAGCGCGGCGAAGGCCATCACCGACCATAGGGCGGCGTGCGTGTATTGACCGCCATTTTCGCGAATGCCGGGGGGATAACCCTTGATGTAGCCCGGATCGAGCGACGTCTTGTCGAAGGGCGGTGCAAAAAGCAGCGCCAGCCTGTCCTCATGTCGGATCAACTCGCGTTCAACCGCCGCCATCGCCTGCGCCGCGCGGCCTGGCTCCGCAGCGCCGGAGAGCACGGCCCAGGATTGCGCGATGGAGTCGATGCGGCATTCGTCGCTGGAGGCGGAACCCAGTGGGTCGCCATTGTCGAAATAGCCGCGCCGATACCAGTCGCCGTCCCAGGCCTCGCGCTCCAGCGACGCGCGCAAGGCCTCAGTATGCGCGCGCCAGGCGGCTGCATGCGCCAAGTCGCCCCGGGCTTCCGCAATCGGCGCGAAGGCGCTGAGCGTCGCGTGCAGCAACCACGCCAGCCAAACGCTTTCTCCGGCGCCGCGTTCGCCGACCCGGTTCATGCCATCGTTCCAGTCGCCGCAGCCGAACAGCGGCAGCCCGTGCCCGCCAAGGGCGAGGCTCTGGTCGAGAGCGCGGACGCAATGTTCGAACAGCGGCGCAGTTTCTTCGGCAATCGACGGTTCGAAGAAGTTTTCATGCGCGTCCGGCGTCAGCGAGGGGCCGGATAGGAAGGGAATCACCTCGTCGAGAACGCTGGCGTCTCCCGTCGTGTCGACATAATGGGCCGTCGCGAAGGCGAGCCAGATACGATCGTCGGAGATGCGGGTGCGCACCCCCTGGCCCGAATGCGGCAACCACCAATGCTGAACGTCGCCCTCGACGAATTGCCGGGCCGCCGCGCGCAGAAGATGTTCGCGTGTCATTGCGGGACGCGTCCCGGTGAGCGCCATGCCGTCCTGTAGCTGATCGCGGAATCCATAAGCGCCGCTCGCCTGATAGAAGGCGGAACGCGCCCAGATGCGACAGGCGAGCGTTTGATAGAGAAGCCAACCGTTGAGCATGATGTCCATCGTGCGATCCGGCGTCTTCACCTGTACCGCGCCGAGGACGTCGTCCCAATGATGCGCGACCTCCGACATGACGGCGTCGAGATCGGCGGCACGGTAATCCATGATCGCCTGCCGCGCCGAGTCGGCGCTTTCGGCTTGCCCGAGAAAGCACACGATTTCGACGGTTCCGTTTGGCGGGATTTCGACCTTCGTCCGCAGCGCGCCGCAGGGATCGAGTCCGGCTCCGACCGTATTCGACAACGGCGCGGCGCCGATAAGCGCCGCCGGGTTCGCCAATGTTCCGTTCCGACCGATGAACTCGCGGCGATCCCCAGTCCAATCCGTCTGCGCGCCCCGCAAATCGAAGAACGCGACGCGCGATCCGAACGGGATGTTCCAGGTGTTTCGGGCGAACATTGCGCCGGTTTTCGCGTCGATCTCGGTAATGACGAAAGGAAGCGAAACTCCGCGAGACGGGCCGAGAATCCACTCTACATAAGCTGTCACGCTGATACGCTTCACACGGTTCGATCGATTGCGAAGCAAAAGCCTCGAAATCTTGACGGCGTCGTCGATCGGGACGAACTGCGTCAGCTCGCTGCTGACGTCTCGCGACATATGTTCAAAGCGGCTGTACCCTCGGCCGTGTCTCGCTGTATAGGTCGAGGCTGCATCGCGAATGGGAAGCGCCGTCGGACTCCACAATTCCCCGGTATCGTCGTCGCTCAAATAAAACGCCTCCCCGGGACGATCGGAGACAGGATCGTTCGACCATGGAGAGATCTGATTTTCGCGACTGTTGATGGACCAGGTGTAGCCGCTCCCCTCGCTCGACGTCTGGAAGCCGAAGAATGGATTGGCGATGACGTTGATCCAGGGCGCCGGCGTGGATTGGCCGGGTCCGAGGATCGTCACATATTCCCGGCCGTCCTCGGCGAAGCCGCCGAGGCCGTTGAAACATTCGAGACTTGGCATAACGGGCTTCGCCGCCAGCGAGGGCCTTGGGCGCCCGCGCTGTTGACTGCCTTGGAGAGGAATCCTGGTTTCGACCAACAATCTCAATTGATCGAAGAGACCGCCAAGTCGCGCGACGAGAACGACACGCGCTACGGACGCCAGGAGCGCATGGGATTCCTGAGGGATCAGATCCGCACGCAGCACAAAGACTCGGCCGGGCGATTCGGCCGCCCCGATTTTCGGGCGCGAATGATTGGCGCGGACCAGCGATTCCAGGGCAACCTGTAAATCCTGAACATAAGAGGATTTGCGTTCGTTCAGGATCACGACGTCGACCGCCAGTCGCTTCATCCGCCAATATTCATGCGCGCGCAACAGTTCGCGCGCGACATCGAGCGTCTCGATGTCGGAGATTCGAAGCAGCACGATTGGCAGGTCGCCGGAAACGCCCTGCGCCCAAAGGCTCGACTGCGCTCCCGCGCCATGTTTGATCGCGTTGGAGGACGGACGCAATGTCGGCGCGGCGTAGATCGCGTGGCCGGCCAGACGCTGAAACATCGTCGCTTCGCCCGCCGTGACGCCGAGATGGTGGAGTTGCACTTGCGCCTGCGTCCAGGCGAGCGTCACCGCACGCGGGAAAGCGGTCGTTTCCTTATGCTTGTCGACGATGTGGAGGAGAACCTCGCGCGTGGCTGCGACCATCGTCCAGAAGGCGACGCGAGCGGTTTCGCCCGGCGCCACACGGATGCGTCGCCGCAGGGCGAAAATCGGGTCGAGAATCGTGCCGACCGTGTTCGATAGCGCGCGGCCGTCGATGACTGCGATCGGCGTGCGGACGCCATGTCCGCGGCCAAGAAATCTTGCCCTGTCGGTTTCGATTTCCGGTTTGCCAACGACAAGGCCCTCTACGACGGAAACATGCGCCGCCCAAATTCCCTCCTCTGTCGGCGCGCGCCTGCGGCGTGTCGCCAATATAGCGCCGACATCGGCGACGAATTCGGTTTCAACAAAAAGCTTTGAAAACGCGGGATGCGTGACGTCCGCCGTCTGCGGCGCCAAAGCCAGTTCGGCATAGGACGTGACTTCGATTTCCCGGAAATCGGCGCCCGTATTCGAAACCGAGACGCGCCGCACCTCCGCGTTATCCTCGGCGGAGACCAGAACCTCCATCGTCGTCGTCAACGTTCCGTCTCGACGCGTGAACTCGGCGCGATCTTCGTGGAAGGCGACATGATAGTCCTCGGGCTCCGCGCCGCTCGGCTGAAAGCCCGCCGACCAGACGTCGCCGCTGCGCACATCCCTCAAAAACACATAGGAGCCGGAATCGTCGCAAACTGCGTCCTCGCGCCAACGCGTGACGGCGACATCGTTCCAGCGGCTATATCCCGACCCGGCCGCGGTGAGCATCGTGGCGTAGGAGCCGTTCGACAACAGGTGCGTGGCCGGCGTCCCCTGATGAGCGGACGCAAAGCGGCGCACGCCGGAGCCTTCAAAATCCTTGGCCAGAGCGGCGGTCGATTTCGTTTCCGCCGCCCAAGGCCGAACGGCCGGCACGTCGCGCGGCATCCGCTCCTGCAACAACAGCTCAGTGGCCTGGATGATCGGCTCGGCATGGAATCGCGCCCGCATCGCGCCATCGAACAAGGCGTCGGCGATGGCGACGATCGTCATGCCCTGATGATGCGCCATGAATGCGCGCACGATGGCGACGCTTTCGCCGTCCGGCAAACGGCTCGGCGTATAGTCGAGCGCTTCGTAGAAACCGTACCGTCCGCATGCGCCGGCCTGTGCAAGTCGTTCCAGATTGGCGGACGCCGCACGCGAATCGACCATTGTCGCGAGCGCCGTGGCGTAAGGCGCGACCACCTGGTTTTCTCCGAGCCGGCGTTTGAGGCCAAGGCCCGGAACGCCAAAATTCGAATACTGATAGGTGAGTTCCAGATCGCGGGCGTTATAGGCCGATTCGGAGACGCCCCAAGGCAGGCCCAGTGTCGCCGCGTAATCTATCTGGCGACGCACGATAAGGCGGTTCGTTTGGTCGAGAAGACTCCCGGCCGGCGCGCGCATGACGAGCGAGGGCATCAGATATTCGAACATCGATCCCGACCAGGAAATCAGCGCGGCGCCATGGGCCACCGGCGTAACGCCTCGGCCGAGGCGGAACCAGTGGCGCGCCGGAACGTCGCCCTTGGCGATCGCAAAAAAACTCGCGAGCCTCGCCTCGGACGCGAGAAGATCGTAACAGTTGGAATCGAGCGCGCCTTCAGGGACCAGATAGCCGATGGACAGCAGCCTGCGCTCGCCGTCCAGGAGAAAATCAAACTCCATCGCCAGAGCCATTTTGCGAGCGGCGTCCTCCAGGACGGCGAGCCGCGCATCGCGCAGCGAGGCAGCCTCGATTTCGCTCGGGAGTTCGCGCTGGTGCGCCGCGATGGCCTTCAGACTGGCGCGCGCCCAGAACAGCATATCCGCGCCGGCGCCGTCGCTCCGCTCGAATTCCAGCGCGCTGGCGATGTCGAGCATGACCTTCGCCTCGGCCGCCAGCGCCGCAAGCTGTTGAGGGAGATCGTCGTGCTCGACGTCGGGCTGTCGGATTCTTGACGCCAGCCCGGCGAGCGCTTCGTCTAATTGGCCTAAAGTGACTGTCTGCGTGCGGCGCCCGTCGCACAGGCGAGACGCTTCCTCCCGTGTGACGCCGACGGCGTCGCCGACGCCGGCGAGGCGCGTCGAGAAGGCGACGGGGACGCTGCGCCATTCACGACATGCGTTGGCGAGCGCGATCAGATGCCCGGCAAGGTTGCCGCTGTCGACGGAGGAAACATATTTGGGGTCGAGCGGGCGCAGATCGCGCGTGTCGTACCAATTATAGAAATGCCCGCGAAACCGCGCCATTTCGCTCATGGTTGCAAGCGTCGCTTCCAGGCGCTCGATCGCTTCGTCCGTCCCGATCCAACCAAAATCGCGCGCGCTTGCCACAGAGAGAAGATAAAGGCCGAGATTGGTCGGCGAGGTTCGATGCGCGAGCGCTTGCGGATCTTCCTGGAAGTTATCAGGCGGAAGCATCCGGTCCGCCGGCGTGACGAATGTCTCGAAGTAGCGCCAGGTGCGGCGCGCGATCAGCCGCAAATCTCTCGTGTCGGCGTCCGACGTAAGCGGCTTTCCCGCGACGCGCGGCGGCAGGCTCGCCCAGTGCGCCACGGCCGGAGAGGCGAACCACAGCGCGGCGAAAGGCGTGGCCAGCGACAACGCGCCCTGGTCGGAAAGCCAAGCAACGATTATCGCGGCGGCTGCGATAACCAGCGCGCCGGCCATACGCCGGTAAAAGCCGGAAAGTTCGAGCCTTGGACCTACCGTCGCCTGAGCGGCGGTGGTCCACTCCAGCAGATTGCGACGCGTGATGACGAGACGCCACAAGGTGCGCGCAATCGCGTCACTCATCAGCCAGGCCTGGTGCGCCAGGAATGTGACGATGAGCGCCGAGAGGCTCAAAGCGAGCCGAAGATCGCCGCCCAGTGCGCGTATATGACTCGCGAGGGTGATCCCGGGACGGCGCGGCGGGATCGCGCCGACGACCGGAATCAAAGTCGGCATGACAATCGTCGAGATGACGAAAATCGTCCAGACGAGCGCAGCGTCGAACGGCGCGGTCCATCCCGCCGCCAATGCGAAAACCCCCACCGGCGCGGACAGAGTCCGGCGCAGATTGTCCAGCATTTTCCAACGGCCGATCGCTGGCAGCGCGTTCCGGGCCCGATCCATGTTCCCGGTCCTGGGAGCGCGCCCGAAAATCCATGGCAGGAGCTGCCAGTCGCCGCGCGCCCAGCGATGGTGGCGCAGAGCGCCGACGTCGTAGCGCGCGGGAAATTCCTCCATGACCTCGACATCGGAGGCCAGGCCGGCTCTGGCGAACACGCCTTCGAACAGATCGTGGCTGAGCATTGTCGAATCCGGCGTGCGTCCGGCGAGCGCCGCCTCGAACGCGTCGACGTCATAGATCCCCTTGCCGGTATAGGAACCTTCGCCGAAGAGATCCTGATAGACATCCGACACCGCCGAGGCGTAGGGGTCGATTCCACTCAGGCTCGAGAAAATCCGCTGGAACAGCGAGCCCTCCCGGCCGACAGGCAGCGACGGCGTCACGCGCGGCTGCAACAGCGCGTAGCCTTCCACAACTCTGCCGGCGACGGCGTCAAAATGCGGACGATTCAGCGGGTGCGCCATTTTGCCGATCAGTCGGCGCGCCGTGTCGCGCGGCAGCCGCGTGTCCGCGTCGAGCGTGATGACATAACGAACGTCGACGGGGGCGAGCGCCGCGGCGCCGTCTATGGGCGTGAAAGTGGTGTCCGTCGCGCCGCGCAGCAGCCGGTTCAATTCGTGAAGCTTGCCGCGCTTGCGCTCCCAGCCGATCCATCGGCTTTCGCTTTCATTCCAAACGCGCAGCCGGTGAAGGAGCAGAAACCGGGCGCCGCCTTGCGCCGGCCCGTATCGCTCGTTGAGCTGCGCCACCCCTTTCGACGCGGCCTCCAAAAGTTCGTCGTCGCCTTCTCGATGTTCGGCCTCCGAATCGGTCCAGTCGGACAACAATGCGAAGTGAAGATCGCCTTCCGGGCTCGCAAGATGGTGAATTTCCAGACGTTCGATCTGCTCTTCGATGGCTTCGATCGACGTCAGCAAAGTCGGCACGACGACGAGCGTGCGCAGATGCGACGGCACTCCGTTGCGCAGCTCCAAACCGGGCAAAGGCGACGCGCGGAAACCAAAGCTTACGCCGCGATTGACCAGAGCGACCGCCGCGTCGACGGCTGGAACGGCGCCGAGCGCGCCGAGCAGGGCCAGAAACCAGCCGCCGAGGCCCTCTCCGGCGAGAATCAGCAAAGGCGCCGCGAGAATGATCGCGGAGACCGCCAGGGTGGCGGCCGCATAGCCCTTCACCCCGAAGGTCTGGCTGAGCCGCGCCAGCCCCTTGCGCAGCGGCGGGCGAAACCCGATGGTTCTCTCGAAGGCGCACCGCCCGCCTCCGAACAGGTGATAGCCGGGATCTTGCCGACGCTCTCGCGTCGCCGGCGCGCATGAGGGGCATTCCGCCTTGGCCGCAAGGACTGCGGCGCGCGCGATTTCCGGTTCCGTGCGGGCGGAGCCGCGCGCCAGCTCTTCGATCGCGCTGCGATAGAGATTGCGCGTCGGAAAATCCATGTCTTTGAACGCGCTGTCAACGCCGAGCACATCGTCAACGAGGCTGATGCGCTCGAACAATTCGGTCCAGTCGACATCGGCGATCAGGCGCAGACTGGTGATGATGTTGCGCACGGAGACGTTCGAAGCGCCCAGCCTCCTGTGCATGTCATGCACGACTTCGTCGACGGTGGCGTCCCGCGCCGCAAGGCGATTGTCGAGCCAGGCGAGTGCCGGCGACATTTCATGATTCTGGTCGCGCAGCCTGTGGGCGAGCTGCACCGCGAAAGCGTCGGAAAACATTGTCTGAGCATGGCTCGCGAGCGCCGTCGCCGCCGGCTCCGCGACCACGCCGCCCGTTCCCAGCAATCGATCGGCAAGCCGATCTGCAGCTTGGCAAGCGCTGCGCGTACGCAGGATCTGTTCCGCGAGGCGCCTCAGATTCTCGATCATGACGAAACGCAAGGTGATCGACACCGCCCATAATTCGCCGATGGTCAGCGGCTGGACGTCCTGATAGGCGTGCACGTAACGGCGCAGCATTTCGGCTTCGAAACAGCTGTCGGTATGCGCGACGAAGGCCCAGACCATACCGAACACTCTTGGAAATCCGGCGAAGGGGCCAATGGCGAGTTTGGGCAATTGTCTGTAATAATCGGGCGGCATATCCGAGCGAATCTGACGAATCTGCCTCTCAATGAGGTGGTAGTTGTCGGTCAGCCACTTCGCCGCCGGCGTGATGGCGCGTCCCTCGCCTACCCACTCCGTCGTCGTCCGATAGGCGGCGAGAAGGGTCGCTTCGTTGTCGACGAGCCGACCGGCCAGGGGCCGGCCTTTGGTCAGCATGGGCTTAACGGGCTGAGCGGCCGCCAGACTGCGCGCATGCTCTTCGAGCCGTTCGACGCTGAACAACTCCTCGCGAATCGGCGCGAGACTGTCCCAGGGCGATTGCGCCCGCTTACGCAGGAAGACACCCCAACGCGAGAGAAGGGAGGGCGACGGCGTCTCAAGGCGTAAATGGGTCAATCAGACTCTCCTTGGGGCGAAACGAATTCGAGCCAGGGCAAGGGCGCGCCGCGACCGCGCAAAGAGCGCGAACAAAAAAGGCGGGACGCCCGGCCCGGCTTTGTCCGGTTCAGGAATTGGCGTGTTGTTCGCGGAAGGCTGGATCTAAAGGCGGTCGCTACGCCGCGCGAAAGGACGGCTCGATCAAGAGCCCTAATCCAGGAAGAGGTTTCGAACGCCGGGCATTGCGCTGCGCCTTTTGGCGTTCACCGATGGCTTAAGGCGGCGGGCCGCCACGCTCCAGATCAGAGGTGCAGATTATGTCTCCTTCGACCGAAGGCACGACGCTGCTCGAAGCCGCATCTTCATTCATACCATGAACCATAGAAGATAGCGAGGACGGAAACGGTGCAGGGCGGAGTCATAAATCGTGAATGCGTTGAGCTTTGGGATTGCTTCTATAGCCGAAGTTTAAGGCCCCCGACCGGCCGAGCGAACGGGACGCATTTGCGGAACAATTGGCGCGTTGGCTGAAAGCGGAAGCAAGCAAGCCGCGCAAGCAGAAGCGGACGGTCAAGCAATTTACACGCGGATTTGGTCTCGCTGGGCTATGAGGGCTCCTATGACGGTAGGTCCAGGCGCTTTCAATCAGCAGATGCCGAACACGTCCGTTCCCGGCCTTGGTGATCCCGCCACGCCGAACAGTGTCGCCCGTCGAACGCTCACTCGGCGTCAGACCGAGATAGCCCATGAGCTGACGCGGATTATGGAAGCGGCTTAAATCTCCAAGCTCCGTGGCGCAGGTGACGGCCACAATGAGATCAATTCCGCGTAACGCCTGGAGCGCCTGAACCACAGGCGCCAGCGACCAATCGGGTATGAACTCTTTGATCGCCGCCTCGAGCCGTTCCACGCGCTCCTTCGAGATTCTCACGCCTTCGACCATCTCCTGCAACGCAATCTGATGGGCCGGATGATCGAATTTTTGTTCTTGAAGCCAGCGAAGGTGACGAGCGCCCCATGCGGTCTTGCGCGGAAAGATCCGACCGTGCCGGAGCATGAACGCGCTCACCTGCTGACGATGCACACACAGCGTTTCGACCGCGGCGGCTCTCGCGCGAACGAGATCACGCATCGCTTCATGACTTTCGTCCGGAACCCACACGGCTGTCAGTTCATCAGCCCGAAGCAGCCTCGCAAGCGCAACCGCGTCGCGACGATTGGTCTTGACCCGATCGCCCGCCTTTCGCGGAATAAGTGAAGGCGCCACCACGGAACAAGAGAACCCCATCGAAACGATGAGCCGGTGCAAGCCATAACCGGTCGGTCCGGCTTCATAGCAAAAATGCGCGTGCGCATGCTTGGCCGTAATGCGCTTGATGAGGCGACGCATACTTTCGACAGATGAATCCACTTCCCCGACAAAACGCACCTCGCCGCTTCGCCCGCCGGAAGCGACTGCAACCGCGTTACGCGCCTTCGAAACGTCGATGCCGATGAAAATCTCTGTAGACTGCTCCATGGTTCGCCCTCCTGCGCTGAGGATCGGCTCGGATCGCCGAGCAACCCTCGCTCGCACAGCGTAGGGTATGCGTGATCTGACGACCGCCTACCGGAACGCATATGGAGTTGGTTAGGTGTCCACCATCGAACAGGTGGACACCAATGTCGGCGGCGAAGGATGGCGTCAAGCGGCGCACGTGGAGCCTTGAGGAGCGGCAGCGGATCGTTGCGGAGGCGTTGGCGCCTGGCGCGTCCGTAGCGGCTGTCGCGCGACGGCACGGATTGAACGCCAATCTGGTTTTCAAGTGGCTGCGGCGTTCGCGCGAAGGCTGGCTGGATCGCCGGCGGGGGCCGGCGAAAGAGACAGCGCCCGCGAAAATGTCGCCGGAGCTAGCCGCACAGACTTTCGTTCCCGTCGAGCTGCTGGAGTTGAAGCCGGCTCCGATGAGCCCGGCTCTGCCGCCGTCGTCGGCGCCGGTGGCGAAGATTGCCGCCACGCCGGCGCGGGTGTCGCGCAAGAACGTGCGGCGCGGCGCCATGGAAGTCAGCCTGCCGAATGGCGCGCGCTTGTCGCTCGACGCAGATGTGGACACTGAGGCTCTGCGCCGCGTGTTGTCGGCGCTGGGTGACCTTTGATGCTTCAGTTCGCGCCGGGGGTGAAGGTCTATCTGGCGTTGAAGCCCGTCGACATGCGGCGCGGTTTCGACGGACTCGCCGCCGACGTGGCGCAGGTGCTTCGCAACGATCCCTTCTCCGGCGCGGCTTTCGTGTTCCGGAGCAAGCGCGGCGATTACGTGAAGATCTTGACCTGGGACGGGTCGGGCCTGTGTCTTTTCGCCAAGCGGCTGGAGAAGGGAAAGTTCGTCTGGCCGCCGATCGTCGAGGGCGCGTTGCAATTGACGGCGGCGCAACTGGCCTTGCTGATCGAGGGGATCGACTGGCGGCGGACGGTTGCGCCAGAAGCGCCGGAACGCCCGGTCTTCCTTTAGAATCCATGCATTCTCGAGCTGCGCCGACGCGTGTCTTGTGGTAGACAAAACCATGTCGCGCGCCGCTGCCGATTTGCCCGAAGACCCCACCGAACTGCGACGGTTCGCCGAGGCGCTCGCCGCGGAAGTTCACGCCAAGACCCTGCTGATCGAGAAGCTGAAAATGCAGCTCGCCGTTTTGCGGCGCGCGCGTTTCGGGCGTTCGTCGGAAAAGCTCGACCGCGATATCGAACAGCTCGAACTCTTGATCGGCGACATGGAGGAGAGCGACGCCGGGCGCGTGGCGCGAAGCGAAGCGACCACAAACGGCGCTTCGTCATCGACCCCGAAGAAGCCGTCCGTTCGTGCGCCTCTGCCCGACCATCTCCCGCTAGAGACGGTCGTGCACGACGCGCCCTGCGTCTGCCCGACCTGCGGCGGGAGCAAATTCGGACGGGTCGGCGTCGACGAGCGCGAGATGCTGGAATATGTCGCCTCGCACTTCAAGCGCGTGGCGCATGTGCGGCCGAAGATGAGCTGCCGCGCCTGCGAGACGATCGTTCAGGCGCCCATGCCGACGCTGCCGATCGAGAAGGGACGGCCGGGGCCGGCGCTGCTGGCTCATGTCATCGTCGCCAAATATTGCGATCACCTTCCGTTGCATCGCCAGTCCGGCATTTACGCACGCGAAGGCGTGACGATCGACCGCTCGGTCATGGCCGGCTGGGTCGGCCATATGGCGGCGCTGCTGGAGCCGCTGGCCGAGTGCATCGCGCGTCACGTGCGCGGCGGTCCCGCCGTTCATGCTGACGATACGACGGTGCCCGTGCTCGATCCGGGACGCGGCAGAACGAAGACTGGCCGATTATGGACGGCGGTGCGCGATGAAAGGCCCTATGGGTCGACGGCGCCGCCGGCCGCCTTCTACCTCTACTCGCCGGACCGCACGTCCGAGCACGCCCATGCCTTGCTGAAGGGCTGTCGCGGCCATCTCCATGCCGATGGCTACACGGGCTTCGGCGGCCTTTACGAGGCCGATCCGAAAACCGGCGCGCCGGCGCCGCTGAAGGAGGTCGCCTGCTGGGCGCATGCGAGGCGCAAGCTCTACGACGTGCATATCGAAACGAAATCGCCGGCGGCGGCCGAAGCGCTCGACATCATCGCGCGGCTCTTCGTCATCGAGGCCGGCGTCAAAGGCAAGCCGCCGGCCGAGCGCGTCGCCGCGCGCCGGGAACGATCGGCTCCCGTCCTTGCCGAACTCCGCGCCTTCCTTGACGCGACGCTGGCCAAAATCAGCGGCAAGAGCGACTTCGCCAAGGCCATCCGTTATGCGACCTCGCGCTGGATGGCCTTGATCCGCTACGTCGACGACGGACGTCTCGAGATGACGAACAACGCTGCCGAACGTGCCGTCAGGCCCCTGACATTGGGCAGAAAAAACTACCTCTTTGCCGGCTCCGACGAGGGCGGGCGAAGGGCGGCGATCATGTATACGCTGATCGAAACCGCGCGCTTCAACGACGTCGATCCGGAAGCCTGGCTCGCCGACGTCATCGCTCGCATCGCCGATCACCCGATCAACCGGATCGATGATCTCCTTCCCTGGAAATGGAAGCCTCATGCGGAAGCCGCCGCGCCATCTCGGGCAGCTTAAAAGCGCTCTCCTCGACATGGGCGAGGAGGCCATGCTGCTGGAAGAACTCGATGGGCTCGTCGCCGGCGTGCTCGTTTGTCCGGAGATGATCCCGCCGAGCGAATGGCTGCCGGTCGTCTGG
Organism: Methylocystis parvus OBBP; assembly: GCF_027571405.1. Lineage (GTDB taxonomy): Bacteria > Pseudomonadota > Alphaproteobacteria > Rhizobiales > Beijerinckiaceae > Methylocystis > Methylocystis parva. The sequence continues at coordinate 67,473 of NZ_CP092969.1, read as the reverse complement.
GGGCAGACGGACGAGGAGGCGGCGCCCGCCTTCGACTCGATGGCTCACCTGAACGAAGTGCTGGCGCTCGTCATGGCGCACTACAATGATCTCGCGAAACGGCTTTTCGAGAGGCCCGGGACCTATGCGCCTTACTTCGCCATCGATGATCGCAACGGCGATGTGCTTTGGGAGTTGTGGATCGAAGGCTTCGAAAAGGCGGTGAAGCTTCGCCCCGCTGCATGGCGACCGTTGCTCGATGCGGACTTGGATACCGCCAAAGCCATGTCGGGCTTGCTGACGCTCGCCGATATCGCTCGAGGCGACGCGCGCTTCTCCAAGCTCGAGCATGACGCCCTCGCATCAACCGCGACGGAACTGATCGGCCCGTTCGTCTTGGCCCTCAATAAATGGCGTCTCGAAAGCCATGATCTCGGCGACATGACGCCAGTATCGTCGCCGCTCACATCCACTTCGTTCGGCAAAGTCGGTCGCAACGATCCCTGTCCATGCGGATCAGGCAAAAAATACAAGAAATGCTGCGGCCTCAACTGATCCGCGGTCGTCGCATCACGCTTACGCGTAGGGCGAGCCACCTCAGTCGCAGAAGCGGACATACGGTCTTACCGACCGCCATGTGTAGCTTCGTTCGCTTGGCGCCGTCATAGCCTGCCCGCGGGCCGTTCTCCGGCGTCGAGCGCAAGGTGCGGCTGTCGATGATCGCCGCCGTCGGCTCCGCCGCGCGCCCGAAGGCGACGCGCAACAGAGCGCGCAGGTCCTGCGCAAGCGCCTCGAACACGCCCGCTGAAAGTCAGCGCTGCGATTGCTGATACACGGCAGACCACGACGGCAGATCGTTGGGCATGGCGCGCCATGCGATGCCGTAACGCAGCACGTAGCGAAGGCCATTGAACAGCTCGCGTAGAGAATGTTGACGCTGCGGCGCGCCTTCGTCCATGAGCGTCAGATACGGCGCTACCAGCAACCACTCTTCGTCGCTGACATCGGACGGATACGCTTTTGCGAATCGGAGCCATCCGATTCCACTAAGCCAATCAGCCACTAAAGTACATAACACCCTCTAGCAGCGCGAAAGAATTGTAGGCTCGACGCAGAGGCGATCGTCGGAGCGCGTCCCGCTACTGCACTTGCAGGCGGCCCTCCCTGCATCAGAAATCGTCGACGATCGGACCGACCCAGTCAATTTGTCGATCCATTCCTGTTTGGGAGCCGTCCGCCGCGTCGATGAAAAAGTCACTCCTCGGCGATCCATCTCAGCGGCAAGTCCCCATAACCATGAACGAACGTGCCCAGCAGGATCAAGGCGACGCCTATGACTCGTTCAGCCACAACATCGTGCACAATCCCAGGACGAACGCGCTTGTGTTCGACTTTCTGCCACCTGAGATGCCTGAGAGACGCATAATCCGAATGAGGTTGCGGCAAAGACGGACTCACAGCATCGAGTAGACCGGGCGGCAACTGACGGTCGACAGTTTCCCGCAGACCAGTCCGAAAAAAAGGCCTGGCAGTGACCACAATTCCCAAGCAGATCACCGCCGCACCAAAACGCAAACCGATCTCAGGTTCGCGAACGGCGGCGAACCAGACGCCGTGAGCTACCCCGATTAGCAGAAAAATTGCCGAGTAGCCAAACCATGTCCACCAATGCCAATTCATCCGATCCTCATTTCAGACATCGCACCGACCCTTACTCTCGACGCATCCAATGGCGCGGCTCCGCCGATTACTATCGACAGGATTTTTATGGCATTTGCTCGTCACCCAAATCCAAATCGCCGTCGTCGCTGTACTGGGCGGCAAGATCCGCTACTCGTCGCCACTTATCGAAAGTCAGCGCGAGCCAACTTTCTTCAGGCGTGCGGTCGGCGCCGGAGAGCATTCGTATCGCATGCACAAGCGCCAGATTGGTAAGGGGGATCACGCCACCAAGAGGTGGCTGCAAACTTAACATCGTTCTGATCGATCATTGAGGTTGGCCTCCCGAGTGCTCAGCCGAGCGCGTTTGAGTTCAATCAAGGTGGGGATGCGTCAGGTCGAATAAGACCAAGACCTCAGATAAGTCCGCTGCATAACGCGTGGCTCCAAGATCAGAGAGCCGCGCGATATCCATAATTATCATGTTCCGGACTTTCGCAGCGCCCTTCGGCATATTCAGCAGATAACCTTCTAGCAGCCGGCCTTGTCGGTGAATTCCCCGTTCAGTGATTGAAGCTCTCACGAAGATCCTTGAAGTCGAAGCGCCGTGTCAAAGTCTATTTTGAACGCCGGCGCAGGAGAAAGATATGATCGGCTTAGAGTGGTCGAATCTCTCGACTATAGTCATGCGCCTCGTTTATTTCGAGCGGGCAGCCATCGAAAAGTTTTTGGCGTGAGTTCCTCGACCGCAAACCCGATCGCTTCAGCGGCTCTCTGATGAAGCGCCGGAAGACAAGCGCCTTCCGCTTGGGCCCGCGCTTTTGGTATAAAAGAGCGACGCCTCGAGAAAATAGTCTTTCGCATCCATCGCCACCTCCGTTTCCTATGTGCCTGTGTTACGCCGCCCACACCAGAGCATTTTCAGCGACAACGCGTTCATGCCCGCCGCGGTCGGACCGAATCCGGTATTGCAGACGATGACCACCATCAGGCAGATGTCCTGTTACTCGAAAAAACTCTTCGCGGCGAAAGGTCCGGGTTTGCAAGTAACATGAACGCCAAGTTCGAATTTATGAAGGGGAGCCTTCACGGTTTTCAGCATGCTAAAGTGTTCGCGGGCATCGAAATCGTCAACCATTTGCTACCTCTTGCCGAAGTAAGATAAAACACGCCAGTCCACACGCGTCATTTCTTGCTGCGATCTTGAGTTCTCAGCTTTTCAACCGTCGATAAGGGTGAACCACTCCTCTCAGTCGGATCGCTCACCGATTTCACTTTCTTCGGCTTTTTCGCCTCACGGTTTCCGCGCCGCTGTTCCTTGGCCATCGCTGACACGCCTTTTCGTTAGAGAAAGAGATACGGACGACAGCGGAGTTGAGGCCGCCGCCTTAAATCGCTCGCCTTTAGGCCACCGGTACATCCACGGCCGGTCTAAGACCGCGAGAGGAATGTTAGTCGTGAAGCTGCATTAAGCTTGCGGAGAACTTGCCGCTGCGCTTGTCTACCAAAATTTCATATCCAACCTTCTGGCCCTCGACGATCGCCGGAAGTCCCGCGTGTTCGATTGCCTATTGCGCTAACGTGCATGAAAACGTCCGGTCCCTGAAGCCAAAGCCCTCGTTCGCATCGAACCATTTGCCGACGCCGATTTGCATAAGATGTCCTTATCCACGAACAGGGTTGCGGCCACTGCGCAGCTGCCGCAATAGATCAATATTCTGGAGCGGAAGCCACAAGCCGGATGCGCTAAAGGCGGGAGAGGGATCGTCTGGCCGAAACCCTACGCCTCTAGATATAGCAGCATTTCGAAATTACAATGGCTCCTTTGGACAGATTTTCATGCGTGAGCTGCGGGCCTGCGTCCTGAACACCAGACGACGCCACGCGAGAATAATGGCGGAAATCCATAGTCACCCCAATTTCGGGAAGCGTGCGGACAGCGCCTACCATGTGACGCGGCAGGTAGTGGATATTTCAGCAACAGGAAGGGGCGCCGAGGCGAGACAAAACTCTTTCTCCAAAGAGGCGGTAGGTCGATCGCCAGCTACCAGCTTGTTGGTCATTCTATGACGCATCCATTGCCAAGCAGCCGAAAGGGACGATTCCTGCGGCATTTGGGAATGAAAGCAATGTGATATTTGCAGTCCCACCGCGTGTGGCTAAGAGCCCGACTCGAAATTCATCCGTTGTGAAGAACGCGCGTCGCCAGCCTGCGCACGAGCAGAAAGGCGAGAGCGACGAGCAGCCACGCCAGCGACGACTTCGTGGTCGCCTCGAAGTCTTTGGCGAGGCGGCGGGCGCGATTGATCCAACCAAACGTTCGTTCGACGAACCGCTGTACATTGTTGTCAATCTGGTGGCGCCTCGGTGGGTGAGGCTGGCCCGACCGGCGTGTCGGGGGGAGGAACGCGGAATACGATCTCAATCCCGTCGCGGTCCGCTTCGATGCGTTTAACAAGGGCGCGGATAATGTCGCGCTGTCCGAGCCGATCGAGCTTGTCCAGGCCTTCTGACACCTTTGCGGCAAAATCCTCTAAATGACTGATCACAAGGCGAAGGTCTCGCTCGCTTTCAGCGGCGCGGACAGCCGTTTGCTGACGCTCCTTGAGCTCCGATAGGCGTTGTTTCATGCCCGTGATCCTCGGCTCGAATTCGACTTTCTCGACAAACCCCTCGGCGTAGCTGTCAATGAGACGATCAATGCCGCGCCGCAAGGCGGCCATCTGCTTGTCCAGGCGGACGACCTCTTCTGGCGCGACGCCGGCGGCGGCTTGAGCGAGACGGCGCCGGTATTCATCAGCAACGCGTTCAGGTTCTTTCAAGAGAGCTGTGACCCGATTGTGAATAGGCATGGAATAAGGACCCCGTTTTCGGGGTGATCGGCGTCCAATCGGGACCCCGGGGCTGAGGGTCCACATTGGCCTCCTTTTCTGAGGGAGGCCGGGTTGGCATGCTGGTTGTGGAAACGATTGCGAAGATACGGCGCGCTTACTTTTCCCAGAAGAAGCCGATCAAGGAGATCTGTCGCGAGCTACGCGTGTCGCGGAAGGTTGTGCGCAAGGTCATCCGGTCGGACGCAACGGAGTTCCGCTACGAGCGCGAGACGCAGCCGCTTCCCAAAATTGGCCCCTGGCGGGAGCAACTGGAGGGGCTGCTTTCTGAGAACGAGGCGAAGGCGTCGCGGGAGCGGCTGGGCGACCATGACGCATAATCCCTTTGTCGACGTGACAAAGGAGACGACGACGCTCTACGCCAGCGACCGCGACGTCTTTCTTTTTCTCGTCGACGATACGCATCCGATCGAGGCCGGCCGTCTGCCGAACGGCGATCCTGATGTGTTCTTTCGCGGCTTTTATTGCTGGAACAGCGAGGTCGGATCGAAGACGCTCGGCGTCGCCTCTTTCTATCTTCGCGCCGTGTGCATGAATCGGAGCCTTTGGGGCGTCGAAGGTTTCGAGGAAATCAGCATCAGGCATAGCAAATTCGCGGCGCAGCGTTTTGCCCATGAGGCGGCGCCGGCGCTCGAGAATTTCGCGCGATCCTCGCCGGCGCCTTTCATCGCCGGCGTGAAGGCGGCGCGCGAACGCATCGTCGCCCGCGAGGACGAGGAGCGGGAGACATTCCTGCGCAAGCGCGGTTTCAGCAAAGCCGACACCGCGAAAATGATCGCCGCCGTTCTCAGGGAAGAAGGACGACCGCCGGAAAGCCTGTACGACTTCGTGCAGGGCATTACAGCGATCGCCCGCGCCAAGCCGCATCAGGATGCGCGACTCGAGATGGAAGGCAAGGCCCGGGCGCTTCTCGAGCGCGCCGCCTGATTATTTCAGGGCGTCGCGTCGTCGGGGCCATTAGACTCAGGCGCCATGCGCTTACGATTGAACTTTGTGGCGCGGCCCTCAGAGGAAGAGGGCTGCGCCGGTCTTCGTGACGGGTTTTCAGGTCGAAAGAAAGTCTTTCGGCCGCCCGTCGCGGAGTCATCCCTATGGCCAGGACGGTTCATAAAATCCAGTTGAGCGCCTCGCGCGACATCCCCTTCAACAAGCTCATGCTGTCGCAGGCGAATGTGCGGCGGATCAAGGCCGGCGTTTCGATCGAGGAGCTCGCCGAGGACATCGCCCGCCGCACGCTCCTGCAGAGCATCACCGTGCGTCCCGTGCTCGACGACGGCGGCGCCGAGACCGGCATGTTCGAAATCCCCGCTGGCGGACGCCGCTATCGCGCGCTGGAGCTGCTGGTGAAGCAGAAGCGCCTCGCGCGCAACGCCCCGATCCCCTGCGTCGTGCGCACGGAGGGGACACCCGAGGAAGACAGCCTCGCCGAAAACGTCCAGCGTGCGCCCTTACATCCGCTCGACCAGTTCCGGGCCTTTCTGGCGCTGCGCGAGAAAGGCCAGAGCGAAGAGGAGATCGCCGCGGCTTTCTTCGTCGGCGTCAATGTCGTCAGGCAGCGGCTACGGCTTGCCTCCGTGTCGCCAAAGCTCCTCGACATTTACGCCGAGGACGGCATGACGCTCGACCAGCTCATGGGTTTCACGGTCAGTCCTGACCATGAGCGCCAGGAACAGGTCTGGGACGCGATTCTGCGCTCCTATAATAAAGAAGCCTATCAGATCCGCCGGCTGCTGACCGAGAGCGCCGTGCGCGCGTCCGATAAGCGCGCGCAATATGCCGGGAAAGACTACATCGCCGCCGGCGGCGCGGTCATGCGTGACCTGTTTCAGAGCGACGACGGCGGCTGGCTGCAGGATGCCCGTCTGCTCGACCGGCTCGTCGCCGAGAAGCTCGAACGCGATACGCAAGCCACTCGCGCCGAGGGCTGGAAATGGGTCGAGGTCGCGACCGACTTTCCTTACGGCCACACCTATGGGCTGCGTCATATCCCGGGCGAGCGCCAGCCTCTGACCGACGAGGAAAACGCGGCGCTCGACGCCCTGCGCGCCGAGGCCGAGCAGCTCGAGGAAGCCCACGCGGATATGGACGAGATTCCCGACGAGGTCGATCAGCGCCTCGCCGAGATCGAGGCCGCCATCGACGCGATCGAGGAGCGGCCCGTAAATTACGAACCGACCGACATCGCTCGCGCCGGCGCTTTCGTCAGCATCGACGGCTCAGGGCGCCTGCGCATCGAACGCGGCTATATCCGCCCCGAGGACGAGGCGCCGATCGAAGAACCGGAGGCCGCCGGGCAGGACGAGGAGATCGAAGCGACTGCTGCTTCCTCATTACCGGCATCGGTCGCCAGAACCTCGGCGCCAGATCGCGGCGCGGTTCAGGCCGAACCGGGGGAGGATGAGGAAGACGACAGCCTCCGTCCGCTCCCCGACAAATTGCTGACCGAGCTCACCGCCTGGCGCACCCTGGCGCTGCGCGAGGCGATCGGCGCCGATCCGAACATCGCCTTTCTGGCGGCGCTGCATGTGCTCTGCCTCAAATCGTTCTACCGTTACGGCTCCGACTCCTGTCTGGAGATCGAACCGAAAACCATCGCTTTTGGCGCCCAGGCGCCGGGGCTTGGCGACACGCCGCTCGCCGCCAAGGTGAACGCCCGTCATCACGATTGGTCCGAGCAGCTTCCCGCCGAACCCGGCGACCTCTGGGACGTCTTGACGACATTCGACAGCGAGACACAATTGCGGCTCTTCGCCCATTGCGTCTCCCTTACCGTCAACGCCGTGCATGAAGCCTGGAACAAGCGGCCGAAAGCGCTGGCGCACGCCAATCGTCTCGCGCGGGCGCTTTCCCTCGACATCACCGCGACCGGTTGGGCGCCGACTGTCGATAATTTTCTCGGCCGCGTCACCAAGGCGCGGATCGTCGAGGCCGTCCGGGAAGCCAAAGGAGCCGAGCAGGCGAAGCGCGTCGAGCCGTTGAAGAAGGGCGACATGGCGCAGGAGGCCGAGCAACTGCTCGCGGGCTCCGGCTGGCTGCCTGAGCCGCTGCGCACGCCGGGTGGACCGGTCGATGACGCCAAACAAGCGCGTTCCGAGACGGGCGCCGCCGCGGCCGATACGCCGATCGAAGAAACGGGAGGAATCGGAAAGGAAACGGCCATCGACGAAATCGACGCCGCGCGCGATTCTGACGATGCGTCGGTGGACGCCCCCCAGGACGTCGCCGCCGAATGACCTCCCCGAGGCCGACTGTGTGGGACTCGCCAGCAATGGCGGGTCCCTTTTTTCCTTTGGAGGGCGCGCTCGTCATGTCCAATTCAATCGCTTCGGAGCTGGCGCGTCGCCTCGCGCTTGACGCCGAGGCCGTGTGCCGGCGCTATCTTTCGAATGGCCATCGTGAAGGGAATTATTGGCTCATCGGCGACGCGAGGAATACGCCCGGCCGCAGCCTGTTTGTTCGCTTGAGCGGACCTGATTGTGGAAAGGGCGTCGCTGGAAAATTTGTAGACGCCGCAACCGGCGAACATGGCGACTTGCTCGACATCATCCGCGAGACGTGTCGGCTGCGCGAATTTCGCGATGTCGTCGACGAGGCGCGGCGCTTTCTCAGCCTTCCCCAGCCAGCGTCAAAATCGAATGGGAAGCAGTCCCGCACGAAGGCGACGCTGAGGGGCCCGTCGGATTCGGCACGACGCCTGTTCGCCATGTCGCGGCCGATCGCGGGCACGCGCGCGGAAGCCTACTTACGACATCGCGGCATTACCGCTTTGCACGAAACAGCCGCGCTTCGCTTTCATCGGCGCTGCTATTATCGGGCCGACAATGGTTCTCCGGTTCAGACCTGGCCCGCCATGGTCGCCGCCGTCACGGATCATTCCGGCGAGATCGTCGGCGCGCATCGCACCTGGCTCGACCCGTCCCGCCACGACAAAGCGCCGATCGCAACGCCGAGACGGGCGATGGGTTCTCTCCTTGGCCATGGCGTCCGCTTTGGCGTCTCGGACGACATCATGGCGGCGGGTGAAGGCGTCGAAACCGTGCTGTCGCTTCGATGCGTCCTGCCCACCATGCCGATGATGGCAGCGCTCTCCGCCGCGCATCTTTCCGCCATCCTGTTTCCGGCGACGCTGCGCCGTCTCTATATTCTGCGCGACAACGATCCGGCGGGCGAGCGCGCGGCGGCGATTTTGATCGACCGGGCAAGGGCCGCCGAGATCGAAGCCATCGTCCTGTCACCCGTCCAGGGCGATTTCAACGACGACCTTCATCACCTTGGCGTCGACGAGCTGCGGGCGGCGATCAGGGTTCGGATCGCGCCGGAAGACGTTGCGCGTTTCATGAGTCTTTCGGCGTAAGCCGGTATGGGGACGAGGAAACGGCGCGCAAACCGGATGCTGGCCTGTCGCATCAGATCGACGCGCTTTCCGGGAATGTCGGAGAGGACCGCGCTTCGGCCTTCATAGAGGGCGACCTTGCGGCAAGCGGTCCGCGCCGCAATGGCTGTGGGCCGGCTATTTTCCGTCGCGCCCTTACGGGCGCTTTACAGCGCGAAGCAAAATAGCCGGCCCTCCGCCATCCTCCGCTTGCGCTTCGGCCGGTTGCTTCGCTTCCCGGTGCGGGATCGGCCCGCCCGCCGTCTCTTGTCGCCATGAAGGCCGCGATGGGCGCGGCCGATCCGACAAGGGAAAGCGCCAATGGCCACCGATCGCGACAATCCCGGCTTCGAGCCGCCGCAATCTTCCTCCCCAACCGATCGCGTTCTCGCCGAACTCCAGCTTTACGGCTATCGTTCCTTCCAGGATGAACCCGACCCGAGGCCGCTCCCCGAGGAGCAACTGATCGCCGGCGCCGTCGCCGACATTTTCGACGCCCTGGCCGCGACATTGGCCGACACACGGCTTGAACCGGACCTCGAGGAACTGCTCTGGTCGAGCGTCAATCTCTTCCACCGCGCCATCGGCAGGATCGAACGCCAGCTCGACGACAATGAACAGGCGCAGCGGCGCAGCCAGAAGGAACAGGACGGCTCCGAGGTCCGCTCGGTGGAACTGGAGCGCCTCATCGCCGAAGGACAGACATTGATCGAACGCCGCGACGGCATGGAGCTTTTTCGCGATCACGCCGCCGAGCAGTTCGAACGCCACACCGGCTCATCCTGGCGGCCACGCTCTGGATCGAAAGTGAATCATCGCGCCCTGACCGCGGCGGCGATCGACAGCCGCGACTTTCTTACCGCCCGACGGCGGGCTGAGGCCGAAGTCCTCATTCCCTCTGGCCCGAAAATCGCCTTCACCGGCGGGCTCGACTTCAACGACCATCACGCCATCTGGGACCGGCTCGACAGGGCGTTCGCCAAACATCCCGACATGGCGCTATTGCATGGCGGCAGCCCGCGCGGCGCCGAGCGCATCGCCGCCTGCTGGGCCGACAATCGCAAGGTTCCGCAGATCGTCTTCAAGCCCGACTGGACGCGTTACGCCAAGGCGGCGCCCTTCAGGCGCAACGACGCCATGCTCGAAACCTTGCCGATCGGCGTCATCGTCTTCCCGGGCTCCGGCATCTCCGCCAACCTCGCCGACAAGGCGCGGAAGCTCGGAATCCTTGTGTGGCGCTTCAATGCAGGCGGCGCGTAGCGCCGCCAGCCTCGATCCTGCGCTCAGCGCATGTGACCCAATCGGTCGCGCACGCTTTCTTTCTTCGCCGCCGCAACCAGCGTCTCCCAGTCGTCGGGCGGATTGCCTTTCTTCAACATCTTCCGGAAGACCGCGTAGGCGTCGCTGGCCTTGCCATAGGCGCGTAGCGTGTCTTCGCGATTGGAAACGGTTGGATGATCCCGGCCAATCGTCTCATGGTTGGTCGCATCGACGAAAATCTCGGCGTCGAAACTGTTGATCGGCGTCATGCGACGTTCGACGGCGTCCGCCCGGCGCACGAGTCTTTCGCCTCCCCACATAAGCAGCGCCCTCGAACCGAAGCGGTGTCCGTGGGCAATCCCGAAACTGCTCTCCCGTCATTTAACGCCGAGCACTTCTTTTCCTTCGCCTCGAACGCCGGACTCCTTGTGCGGATAATCCGAGTCGCGCCGGTTCTCCTTGTTGAGAAGGCTGTCCGACCCGATGCGACCAGCGCAGCCTCTCTTATGGCTTGATCTGGCCGAAGGACGGCTGCGCCTCGATCGTCATGGACGCAACAGCGGCGTGGCGACTTTCTTCCCCTGACGCTCTGCGAGCGTCATTCCTCGCGAGCCAAGAAAGTCGCCGCTCCGCCGTCCTCCGCTTTGTTGCGGCCCTGCGGGTGCGTCGCCGATCGCCTTCGACCTTTTGATCGCCATCGAGGCCGCGACGGTCGCGGGTTCGAGAACAGCACCTCACAGGAGAATCATCATGGCGAACATCGGCTCCTTCAAAAAGTCCGGCGACGAGTTTCAGGGCGAGATCGTGACGCTCAGCGTCCAGGCCAAGGGCGTGCGCATCGTTCCCGAAGCCAACCGGACCAGTGACAACGCGCCGAGCCACCGCGTCTATGTGGGTAGAATTGACATCGGCGCCGCATGGGCGAAGCGCTCCGCCGAGGGCCGCGACTATCTCTCGGTCAAGCTCGACGATCCGAGCTTCAGCGCGCCGATCTACGCCAATCTCTTCGACGACGAGGACGGCGAAGGCTACACCCTCATCTGGTCGCGCAGCCGCAAGGCCAATGGCGACTGAACGAGGCGCCGCCGAAGCCTCGCCCGGTAGATCGGGCGGGGCGTCGCATTTAACACTGCCCGAGCCACGCGGCAGGTGCACGCCCTCCGTGACGAGCGGTATCGCTCGTCACGTTCGAAGCTGCCGCCTGAATTTCAGGGCTTTTTTTGTATCCGCCGCTCGCGCGCGGCCGAGGGCGGCAGCGTGGGGGATTTGATTTTGCGCTTCCTGGCGGCGGTCGGCTCCGTCCCGGCCGTCCCTTGTTTGGGGCGGCGCGTCTCTTCCTGCATTGCGACGGCGTCGGGGGCGACGAGCGCCACATGCTCGACCCCGAGCGCAAGCGCGATTTCATACAGGCTGACGATCGTCGGATTTCGGGTTCCACGTTCCAGCCCGCTCAGATATTGCTGCGTAAAGCCGGATTTCTCTGCGAATTCCTCCTGCGTCAGGCCCTTCTCGAGCCTAATGCGCCTCACGTTCCGCCCCACCAGCTTCCGCATATCCATGCGGACAGGCTGGACTGTTACATACTTTGAGGTTTATCTACTATAATATGTATTTATCGTCCGTGAGCGGGCGGAGCTGGCCGATCACTCTCGGCGTTACGATCGCTACGTTTCGCCCGGCGACCAGCCGGAGGAATTTCGGGCGTCGATTTGTGCAGTGCATCGGCGCACTTGCGCCGCACTTGTTACCGTTCGGCAATGTTTCTGCTTAGAATGTCAACGAGGCGGCAAGTCAGTTGAGGAACGCTAAATCCGTGAGCTCTGAGAACGCCGATCCGATCGCCGACATTGCTCCCTCCGACGAGCATGTCACCGACTACGACCGCGCTCATTTCAAGGTTTACTTGCGAATGCTCGACGCGGCGAAGGAAGGGGCGGCATGGGAAGAAATTTCGAGTATCGTGCTCGGCATTGACTCCGTTCGTGAGCCCGCCCGCGCCAGGCGCGCCTACGACACGCATCTCGCGCGCGCGCAATGGCTGGCGAACAAGGGATATAAGGATCTTTTGGCGGGCCCCGCCTGAACAGGCCCGACCTTGGCGATCCCCGAAATTTCCCTCTGCGTCAAATCTGCGGCAATCGGGCGCTTGAGCTCGGCATGACGCCATGCCCGCTTTGGATTCCGTCTCTGCGAGTTATCGACAAGATTTCCCCGATACTGAAGCTCGGCCACACTCTTTCGCGAGAAAATTCATGATCGATGCGGATTGGCGCTCATCGAGCGCATATGACTCTTTGGATGATTTGAACTGGCCCTCCCGGGCGTGGGAATTTCTGCGGCGCGATGAAGAATATCACGCCGATTACGCCGACCCCGGATTTCGAGCCGCTCTGGATTCCGGCGTCGCCGGCGCCGAGCGTCGCTGGGGGTTGCGATTTCGCGGTAAACCCTGCGCTCGGCGCGAATGAAGCCGATATAATCTGGCTTCCCGAAGCGCGCGCAAGCGCGGTCATTCTCGTCGCCAGTCCAACCAACAGGGGCGAGTTGCGATTCACGCCCTCGCATTGGCCAGACCTGCGCAAACGCCTGCGAACGAAAGACGGCGAACATCTCATCCTGGGAACAGGCCGCAACCAGCATCAGCTATGGCTTCCCGATCCGCCGCGCGAGGGAACGCCGCTCGCAGCCGCGATCCCTCATGACAAAATGACGCCGCATCGCATTGAAGCGGCAATGAACTTTTGGCGTTTCGCCGGGGGCCGCGCGAGACCGGCCAGACCCTTGCGCGATAGTCGCCTCGTCAACACGCTCCGGGCGCTGGACGGCCATCTGAGCGGCGCGTCCTACCGCGTCATCGCCCAATGCCTGTTCGGATCGGCGTGGATCGACGCTGAGCCCTGGAAATCCTCCTCCATTCGTGACGTCACCATCCGGCTCGTGCGCAATGGCGTCGCGCTGATGCGCGGCGGCTATCGCAAATTCCTGAGCAAATAGCCGCTGGCTTCAACCGTTTCGTAGCACGGCTTCGCAGCATTAAGGGGTGGCGAAATTCGCGCCCCCCATCTTCGCCATCCACCCCGCCGGAATTTCTCCGCCAAAGTGATCGACGACAGCCGCCGATAGTCGGCGGCGCGCTTCGATTTCCCAAGGCTCGCCCATGTCCGCCGTCATGACCGAACTGCCGCCGCGCTATCTGCGCACGCCCGAAGCCGCGCGTTTCCTGGGGCTCTCGGGCCGGACGCTCGAAAAGCATCGCACCTATGGCACGGGACCGCTCTACTCGAAACTCGGCGGGCGCGTCGTCTACCGACTGGACGATTTGCAGGCCTGGGCCACGCGCGGCGCCAAGGCCTCGACCTCCGATCCCGGCGTCGGGACGGTGCTGCCGGCGAGACGCCAGACGCCGAGCGCCGCCGTTGTCCGTTCTGATCGTTGAGCCAGGCATCGCCATGTCCGCGACCCGTCATCGATCCGGCGAACTCCTCAAGCTCAGCCCGTTTCGCTGCGTTCCCGCCGACATCGCGCCGCGCGACGTGCAGGACCTCATGGCCTATCCGTTCTTCAGTCTCGCCAAATCGCCCCGCGTCGTCCCGATCGACTTCCGCATGGGAGAGCTGACCATTCGCGTCGACGCCACGCCGGAATATGGCATGGCGACGATCTGGGACGCGGATATATTGATCTGGGCCGCCTCGCAGATCATCGCGGCGCGCAACGCCGGGCGCGACACCTCGCGCCTGATGCTGGCGACCCCGCGCGAAATCCTCACCTTCATCGACCGAGGAACCTCGGCGCGCGACTATGATCGCTTCCGCGCCGCGCTCGACCGGCTGCAATCGACGACGATCGAAACGTCCATCCGGCAACCCGCCGAGCGCTGGACGCGCCGCTTTTCCTGGATCAACGAGTGGAAAGAGCGAACCGACGCGAGCGGCCGCCCGCTCGGCGTCGAACTCGTTCTGACCGACTGGTTCTATCGCGCGGTCCTCGACAAGGACCTGGTGCTGTCGATCGACCGCGCATACTTCGCGCTGACCGGCGGGCTCGAGCGCTGGCTCTATCGCATCGTGCGCAAGCATGGCGGTCGCCAGAAGGGCGGCTGGTCGTTCGAATTCGATCATCTTCATCTCAAATCCGCGAGCCTGTCGCCGCTCAAGCGCTTCGCTTTCGAATTGCGCGACATCGTACGGCGCCAGCCGCTGCCCGGCTATGCCCTAGCGATCGATCGCAATTCGCGCGGACGCGAGCGTCTTGTTTTCAAGCCTGCCGAGAGCAGCGCGTCCGCATGTCTAGATATCAGGCCAAACGGCCGTTCGCGCAGCGGCAAATCCACGAGCGGCAGGCCTGTGGATAACTCTGTGGATAAGCTGTGAAAACGCGCGTGCTATCGGGAACTCGCGCCGCGTGCCATCAGGAACTCTCGGCGCGTGCTATCGGGAACCAAAATCAGTCGCAACTCTTTCTATTCGAGCGCAAAACGGCGCGCCTAACTTGTACTAACGTAATGACTCTAACTTTTTCTTTAGAGTCAACGCCTGTGGAGACAATCCAACATTCCGGCATCAGAGAGCGAAGCCGGAAAGAGGAAGTTTCCCTTCACTCTTCGGCCGTACGTACGGTTGCAACGGCGCCTTCCTTGGCGAACGAGTGTCCCGCCCGGCAAATCAAAATTCGCCGCTGCGGAGACGCGTCATGAGCGCTCCCACTGAAGTCGAACTCTTCTACATGAAGGGCAGGATCGAGCGCCGGATTCGGTTCGGCAAACCGATCGCCGAGCGCACGCTCGATCGGCGCCGGCGTGTCGCGAGCTTCGCGCCGGGCTCGATTTTCGCCTTCATGCGCTGGGCGTCGAACGGCCACGGCACGCTGGTTTCGCGCATCGATATTCTGCGCGCCTGCAACGCAGGCGAAACCTATTCGACCGTCCCCGGCGTCAGACCCGGCGCGGAAATCCTGCTGCGCGCGCTCGGATGGGAGAAGGTTCAGCGCGTGTTGAGAGCCATCGAATCCGTCGAAGCGCTCGGCTTCGCGCCGCAGGAGATCTGTCCCGATCACTGGCGTCATATCCACAATCGTCTCGCCGCCGGCCTGGCGCCGCGATCCTATTCGCGCGAGCGGCATCGCGCCTGGCTGCTGCGCTTGAGAGTCGAGAAAGAAGCATGAAAATTCTCGCGCTCACTCTCCTTTCTTGCGTCGCGCTCGCGTCCACTTCTTACTTCCGGCACGAGCCGCTTTTCATCTGGAACGTCTCGTCGAGCGCGCCGGTCGGCCTCTATGCCGTGCGTCCGATCGGCAAATTGACCGTCACCGACCTGGTCGTCGCCCGACCGCCGAAACCGCTCGGCGACTGGCTCGCCGCGCGCGGCTATCTTGCCAGAGGCGTCCCGCTTATCAAGCGCGTCGCCGGACTGCCGGGACAAAAAATCTGCCGCGAAGGGCTCAGCGTCAGCGTTGATGGAACCACGATGGTGGAAGCGCGCGAAAGGGATCACGCTGGCCGACCGCTGCCGGTCTGGCGCGGCTGTTTCGTCCTCTGTCCCGGCGAGGTCTTTCTTCTCAACTGGGACGTGCCGGCGTCGCTGGACGGTCGATATTTCGGAGCATTGCCGATCAACGCAATCATCGGACATGCCGCACCTCTCTGGACGAAGGAGGACGATTGATGAGCGCGTCATCGTGGACTCCTTTAAACATCGACATGAGGCGTGAGCATTTCCGGCGCGTTTCGCAGTTCACTGTCCTTGGCGCGTTCTTTTGCGTCGCGTTCATCTCGGACGCGCACGCCCAACTGCTCGGTCTTCGCGCCGCAACCGACGTGAGATCGCCACAAGTCGTCGTCGCAAACGCGATGCTGGAAGGGTCACGGCGCTACAACATTCCGGTCGCCTGGCTGCACGCCGTCATGCAGGCGGAAAGCGGGGGCGACGCCGACGCCGTCTCCGACAAGGGCGCGGTCGGCTTGATGCAGCTCATGCCGAAGACTTATACGGAACTGCAAGCCAAACTCGGGCTCGGCCCCAATCCCTTCGAGCCACGCGACAATATTCTCGCGGGCGCGGCTTATCTATCGGAGCTGTATGGGCGCTATGGCGCGAACGGATTTCTGGCGGCCTACAATGCCGGCCCAGGGCGCTATGAGGCGCATCTTCGCGGCCGGCCGTTGCCGCTCGAAACCACCGATTATGTCGCGCGCCTGGCGCCAAAACTCGGCTTTGGCGACGCGCCATTTGCGTCAATAAGTCCGCCATCTGACGCGCCTCGCGCGCCGATATTTGTCACCGCCGTCGCGTCAACAACGTCAAACGAAATGGTCTCGAAAGACAAGCTCGACGACGCGAAGCAGAGCGGAAAGGCCGCGCCCCATCCTCTCTTCCCGGCGCATTCCCACGACAAAATTTTTGCAAGCGAGATGCACTCGGCTGGCGCCTCGAACGCTCGCGAACATGTCGATCCGTTGCACGCCGCTGACCTTTTCGTGGCGCGCGCAACATCGGAATCCTCTCGATGACGGCTTTCGCACTTTGGCGCATGTTGTCGCAGTCTCTCGCGCCTTTGGACAAGAGGCGGGATGAACGAAGGCCAACGAACGACCGAAGGCAAGATAGAAAAGACGGCACGGTCGGCGCGCCAGACCTTGCTGCGCAAGGCCTTTACCCGTGCCGCTCGGTCGGGCGCCGTGCCGAAGAAGCGGCGATGGTCCGATATTCCTTGAATCGTGACGGCGCTGGTCGCGGATCGAGGACGCGATGAACGACGGCGACAACGATCTTCGCCTGCGCCCCGGGCGCATTCGCCAAAGAGGACGAAGCCAATCCTCCCGGAGTTTCGTCGCGCAGGTCTTGATCGCCGCCAACAGAGCCGGCGGCGTCGCGACGCATGGCCAACTCGGCGCAAAGCGGCGCTCGACCTTCGGTCGCGGCCGAGGGCGCGCCTTCGCCCTGGATTGGGGACTGCTTTCGACCGCCCGCCGCGTCGTCGTCAAGGCCCGCGTCGTCCGCAACAAGGGGCGCGCCTTCCGATCGGCGCCGCTCGCGACCCATATCGCCTATCTCAAGCGCGAGGGGGTGACGCGCGATGAGGAACGCGCCTGCATGTTCGATGCAGGTTCCGACCGGGCGGACGCCGGCGCCTTCGCCGAGCGGTGCAAGGACGACCGGCATCATTTCCGGTTCATCGTCAGCCCTGAAGACGCCATGGAACTCGAAGACCTCCGCGCCTTCGCCCGCGATCTGATGCGCGAGGCGGAACGCGACCTCGAGACGAAGCTCGACTGGATCGGCGTCGATCACTGGAACACGGACAATCCCCACATCCATCTTCTCATTCGCGGCAAGGCCGACGACGGGAAGGACCTCGTCATCTCCCGCGACTATATCTCGAATGGAATGCGCGCCCGGGCGGAACATCTCGTCGGATTGGAATTGGGGCCAAAGCCCGAGCGCGAGATCGCGGACGATCTGACGCGGGAAGTCGACGCCGAGCGCTGGACGCGGCTCGATCGCGCCATCGCTGCGAGCGTCGACGAGAATGGCGTCGTCGATCTTCGGCCAGGCGCGGATGGCTGGAATGCCGACATCGACCGCTACAAGATCGGCCGATTGCAGAAGCTCCAGCGCCTTGGTCTGGCGTTCCTGGCCGGTCCGGCGCAATGGACGCTCGCCGAGAACGCCGAGAGCACATTGCGCGACCTCGGGCTGCGCGGCGACATCATCAAGACCATGCACCGCGCCCTCGGCGAGGCCAGGATCGCGAGAGGCGTCGCGGATTTTTCGATTCATGGCGAGGACGATAGTCCGTCGATCATCGGCCGACTGGTCGCGCGCGGACTTTCCGACGAATTGACCGAAAAGGCCTACGCCATTGTCGACGGCGTCGACGGGCGCGCCCATCATTTGCGTTTTTCGACTATCGAGGCGACCTCCGACGCCACGCC
This sequence comes from Methylocystis parvus OBBP, assembly GCF_027571405.1. Taxonomy (GTDB): domain Bacteria; phylum Pseudomonadota; class Alphaproteobacteria; order Rhizobiales; family Beijerinckiaceae; genus Methylocystis; species Methylocystis parva. The sequence goes on along the minus strand of NZ_CP092969.1, from coordinate 49,379 downwards.
CGGCGCCATCGTCGAATTGCGGCGCTTCACCGACGCGAGGGGCGCGGAGCGGATCGCCCTCGCCGTGCGATCGGATTTGTCGCTCGCCGAGCAAATCCAGACGGAAGGCGCCACCTGGCTCGACCGCCGGCTCGTCGAGCGCTCCGAGACGTGGCTCTCCCATGCCGGTTTCGGCCAGGACGTGCGCGAAGCGCTCTCGGCCCGGATCGATCATCTCTCTGTGAATGGTCTCGCCCGGCGGGATGGCCAGCGCGTGATGTTTGCGCGCGACCTGCTCGGGACGCTCCGGCGACGGGAACTCGAAGCGATCGGCGGCAAGCTAGCGGGCGAGACCGGACTCTCGTACCAGCCCAAAGCCGAAGGGGCTTCTGTCGCCGGAATCTATCGGCAACGGCTGGCGCTCGCTTCCGGCCGCTTCGCCATGATCGACGACGGGCTCGGATTCCAGCTCGTCCCCTGGTCGCCTTCGCTCGAATCAAAACTCGGCCGTCATATCTCCGGCGTCATGTCGCCGGGCGGCGGCGTCGACTGGAGTTTTGGCCGGAAACGGGGGCTGGGAATCTGACTCTTGCTCGATGAAGTGTCGGTTTTTGTGCGCGGCGCTGCGATATTCTTCGACCAGCTCCTTGCGCCTCTTGCTTCCTGTCGCCCCTCGCCGCGATCCTTGATGGCATGTCCGGAACCAAGATTCTCTGGGGCCAGATCGCGCTCGTTCTCCTTATCGTCCTGCTTGGCGTCTGGGCGGCGACGCAATGGACCGCCTGGCGCCTGGGCTTCCAGCCGCAGCTCGGCTCCCCCTGGTTCGTTCTCGGGCGTGGCCTCCCGATCTACCTGCCCCCGCTCTTCTTCCTGTGGTGGTATCAGTTCGACGCCTATGCGCCGGAGGTGTTCCTCGAAGGAGCGGGCATCGCGACGGCCAGCGCCTTCGTCGCCATGGGCGCGGCGATCGGGCTTTCCGTCCATCGCGCTCGCGAAGCCAAATTCGCGACGACCTACGGCTCCGCCCGCTGGGCAAGCGAAGCGGAGATCAAAGCCGCCGGCCTGCTCGGTCCCGACGGCGTCGTCCTCGGAAAATTCGGCAAGTCCTATCTGCGTCATGACGGGCCGGAGCATGTCCTCTGCTTCGCGCCCACCCGCTCCGGCAAGGGCGTCGGCCTCGTCGTGCCGACGCTTCTCGCCTGGTCAGGCTCGGCGATCGTCCACGACATCAAGGGCGAGAACTGGTCATTGACCTCGGGCTGGCGCGCCCGCTTCGGCCGCGTCCTGCTCTTCGACCCAACCAATCCGGAAAGCGCCGCCTATAATCCGCTGCTCGAAATCCGCCGCGGCGACGCCGAGGTGCGCGACGCGCAAAATGTCGCCGACATCCTCGTCGATCCGGAAGGCGCTCTGGAGCGCCGCAATCACTGGGAAAAGACCAGCCACTCCCTGCTTGTCGGCGCCATCCTGCATGTTCTCTATGCCGAGGCGGACAAAACCCTCTCGGGCGTCGCCAATTTTCTTTCGGACCCGGAGCGGCAGATAGAGGAAACGCTCCACCTCATGATGCGAACGAAGCATCTCGGAGACCGGCCGCATCCGGTCATCGCCTCGGCCGCGCGCGAGCTGCTCAATAAAAGCGAGAACGAGCGCTCCGGCGTCCTCTCCACCGCCATGTCCTTTCTCGGCCTCTACCGGGATCCTGTCGTCGCCGGGGTCACGTCGCGCTGCGACTGGCGGATCGACGATCTGGTTTCCGGCCCGGGGCTGACGACGCTCTATCTGGTTGTGCCGCCCTCGGACATCAGCCGCACCAAGCCGCTGGTGCGATTGATCCTCAACCAGATCGGTCGCCGGCTGACGGAAGAGCTCAAAGGACAATCGAACCGGCGCCGCCTGCTGCTGATGCTCGACGAATTCCCGGCGCTTGGTCGACTGGACTTCTTCGAATCGACGCTCGCCTTCATGGCGGGCTATGGGCTCAAGGCCTTCCTCATCGCCCAATCGCTCAATCAGATCGAAAAGGCCTATGGCGCCAATAACGCCATCCTCGACAATTGCCATGTGCGGGTCGCGTTCGCCACCAATGACGAACGCACGGCGAAACGCGTCTCCGACGCGCTCGGCGTCGCCACAGAAATGCGCGCCATGAAAAACTACGCCGGCCATCGGCTATCGCCCTGGCTTGGCCATCTCATGATCTCCCGTCAGGAGACGGCGCGCCCGCTCCTGACGCCCGGCGAAGTGATGCAGCTTCTTCAGAATGAAGAGCTGGTGCTCGTCTCCGGCGCGCCGCCGATGCGGGCCAGGAAGGCGCGCTATTATGAAGACAAACGCTTCAGCGCCCGCATTCTCCCGCCGCCTCAGCCATCGGGCGCCAGACAAGCCGAGGCCAGCCAAAGCGCCGAGGGCTGGTTAGCGCTGCCGTCACAAGGCCAGAGCCCGACATCCAAGTCGGTTGACGCCAAGCCAGCCGCCCAGGAGGATTCTGAAAACAGCGGCGTGCGACGGGAACCGATGCTGCCGGCGCATGAAGCGATTTCGCCGGAATTTCCTGCATCGCGACAGGAATTCGCTTTCGGCGAGGACCAGCCGGATCGACGCGTCGTCACCTCGCAGGCGCTTGGCGCCCAAATGGGCTCGATCGCCCGCCAGGCTACTCTCGATCCCGGCGATGGCCTGCAACTCTGAGGACATTTCATGAAAGCCCGCCTCAACTGCTATTTCGACGCCGCGTTGCTCAAGAAGCTCGACGACCTCGCGGGGCGCCGCGGCCTGTCGAAATCGACCATCGTCGAAGCCGCGCTCGCCTCCTTCCTCTCCCCTGACGCCGCCGACCAGCGCGAGGCCGCGATTACCCGGCGGCTCGACAGGCTGACGCGCGCGATCGAACGTCTCGAACGCGATGTCGCGATCGGCAATGAGGCACAGGCGCTTTACATTCGCGCCTGGCTGACCGCCACGCCGCCATTGCCCGAGGACGCGCAAGCTGCCGCGCAAGCGAAGGCGCGAGAACGATATGAGAGTTTCGTTCAAGCGCTGGGGCGGAGGATCGCCAAAGGACAGCGTCTCTCGAAAGAGGTCGCATTCGATATCGTTCCTGAGGCGAACGACCTTGCCCAATAGTCGACTATGCGCCAGCTGCTGACGCTCTGCGACGAGGCAATTAATGTCTCAAATGGAGCCGGCAACGGACTGTCCGCTTTCGCGCTGAATGGTTGATACGACGCCGTTGTCGAGAGGGCAATGCAGTTCTGCGGTCTCATGTAACCTTCGAAAGGCAAACCGTGTTGATTAGGTAAAAATACGCCAAGCTCTAAGAAAAAAGCGATTCATTCCTGCATATGGAGCTGTCGTGTCTGCTAGTCTCTCGAATTCCTTAAGGATGCGGGTACGAGTGCTTTGCGAGATTTCATTGTCCAACATCGCAAGCTTCATGATCGCCAGAAAACTGTAGTGATGATATCGATCCCGTCGTAGTTCTTCACGATTGAGCCCCAGATAGGTCTCGGCAGCAGCATAGGCGCGATCCGACTTGGCATGCGCGCCTGGCCGAATCCACACCTCTTCGTTGCTATCGTCTGCCTCGTAGCCAAAAATTGTTGTCGGATCTTCAAGGTAGGGATGCACCAGATCGGCGTCCTCGGCTGCCCATCGCTGCCTGACGAGGCCGTCATCGGACAGAGAACCGTCAATCGCGAGAGCTTTTGACAACACCGCAAGGTCACCGGGATCGACAGGCCTAGCCGCTGGCATGGCTGGTCCCGGCAAACGCTGGTTCTCAGGCGTTACGGGAAAGAAGTCCTTCTTGTAGATCTGATTGCAGATCTGGCATGAAAACAGATAGTTGTCGAAGTCGTAGGCCAGCCACCAATAGAGCGCCTTTGGTCTAAAATGCTCGACGTCACCATGTGCAACGACCGACGTAGAAGCTTCGCAGTAGGCACATTTCTTGGCACTGTCGGCCCGGACTTTGGTTTTGGCTGATTTCCATTTGCCGGATGCAAACGCGATCGGTTTGTCGCTCTCCATGCTCGTGTAGTAACGATCCACCAGATCGAGGTGCTTCGCCTTCAGCCTGTCACCGAGGAAGTCCTTGGGGAACGCGGAGGCCTGGCGTTTCCTGACCAGTGGTATCATTTCAGCTTGCCGGTCGCGGGCCGCACTTTCCCACGCGACACAGTCCTGACAGCTTTCTGGACAGCTCCTCTTCCTTCATCGCCATCTTTGCCCTGCAGTTCATTGGCGATACGTTCAAGCAACAGGTTGGTGGGCTTCAGGTAGGCAGGAACCTGTTCGCGGTCGGGAGCGCCGTCCAACTTCGCTTCCCAGGCTCGAATCTGTTGGGCGCGGCCAGCTGCGGTGGAAGCGGGCTTAACGGTCGCCGTTCGGCCTTTCTGATCACTCACAGGAAGGCCTTTCAGCGCCCTCAGATTGCGGCGAACTTCAGCTATCTGCGGGGAATCGAGGGTGTCGAGACCGAATATAGGACTCTGGATCAGCTGGCTGAGCGTGAGCTTGTTCGGTGCGCCGGCGAATTTCTCAACGGCCACTCCGACGGTAGGCGATGCTCCTCGCTTCAATATGAAGAGTTCCTCAGCGCTGGCCTGGTGGACGGTCAGCGGTGAATGGGTTGTCGCGATAATTTGGAACCGCGGCAAGGTAGCTCGCAAAAAAAAGACGAGTTGCCTTTGCCAGACAGGGTGGAGATGCAGATCGAGTTCATCGATCAGCAGGAGCCCTCGCGTGTTGAGCGGGTCCTTATAATTCTTGAACGTTTCGGTAACGCGGAAAAGCAGATCCCCGCACCAAGCGGCCATGGCCTGGTATCCGTCGCTCAAGAGCTCGAGTGGCAAGGTGCCATCCGGTGTCTTGAACCTCAAACGCCTGTGCTCCTTGTCAACGCCGGCGAATTTGACGTCGGGGAGCAGCTTATTCAGCGCACTGCGAACAAGGTCCAACCCTTTGTCGCCGCGCCGGTAGTCGAGATCGATCGCCCATTGCTCGAGCGAAACAAGCGCTGAGTTCTGGGAGAAAAGTGTCGCCACATTCTGCGATCGGCTTGTTCTGTAGGCGGAGCTGTTCGGTGCAATGCTTTGGCTGTCGGGCGCCATCCGTCGATTCACGCCGTAGCCGACGACAAAGTAGTTCCTCGCCGCGTGCCGAAGTGCGTCGTCCAGCTCGCGCAAACTATCCTGGTTGTCGGTGAGGAACCGCAATGTGCCGCTCCCGCGCACGAATTTCAGCTCGGCGCGACGCAGTTCATTGTTCGCGGTCGCAAGAACCAACTCGATGCTGGCGCTATCCTGTCCTTCCCGGATCCACCAATCGAGATCCCCCAGAATCTCTGGCAAGGCTTCACTTCCCGCCAACGCCAATGCAACAGCACGCAGGACAGTACTCTTGCCCGAGCCATTCTCGCCGAGCAGGAAGGTCCATGGACGTGACTTTCCGGGCTGCTCTTCAAAGCCAATGGAGAGCGAGCCGATCGAGCGAATGTTGGTGAGTGTCAGTCTGCGTAAAAACATTGCGATATCTTCGTAGTGAACCAGGGATGGTGAAGCCGGCGGAAATGACGCCCTGTAGCCACCTGCAGGTCCAGCCTCCTATTTCGCTATTTCGTCCTTACTCTATCAGAAAATCTGCCGGCATGTTTGGCGGCCGATCACCGCCATTGGCGCGATCAGTCACCGATTGATGAATGCGCGCGCCAGCCGGGATCGAGCGACGGGCGAACAGGGGAATGGTCAGCTTGCTGCCCTTAGAACCATCCTCGAGCTTACGTCGCCGTTGCGGAAGGAACTCCAGTACACCCCAACCCCAGCTCATCGAATTATGCGGTTTAGCGTGCGGATCCGGAGATATGTATTGCTGGTCGGGATTTCGGCCCAAGACGAGTTCGTTGACCGTTTGCGTCCGGTAGAACAGCCCCAAGGGGCCGGTCTGCTCGACCATCCATTGTAAGGCCACCTTGGCCAGACCGCTTTCGGCCTCAGGATAGCCGCCACCGACATCACCATGAACACCGGCGAACCATACCTCGCGGACGTCCTGAGGTTTGGCGGCGGCCTTGTTGAATGGGTTGCCCCAGTACTCCTCACCTTCGGGCCAAAGCTGTGGTCTGAACATTGTGCGGCGTTCATCGATTGCTACTGCATGGCGCACGCTCTCGACGCTCCAGTTGCGCTTGGTATGGGCGTGGGAACGTAGCCGAGGTCCATAGCGACCGTGCTCGATGACCGAGGCGACCGTGTCGAAAAGGCCAAGCAGACGTATTGGCGGGCGATCCGGGGCGAGGATACGTTCGTAGAGGCGGACTTCTCCGAACTTGTCCTCGCCGTTCTCCCCGATGCCCTTGTAGGCGCTATAGGCATAGTCGAGCAGGTTCAGGTTTCGCTTTTCGATCAGACCTACCGCATGGATGAAACCGGCAAGCACGCGGGCCGTATAGGCTCCCCTGCTGAAGCCAAATATATAGATGCTGTCGCGGGAACTCTGGCCCCCTCCTCCGCGACGTCCATCGTCATAATTCTCCACCAGAAACCGGTAAGCCTCCTTGACGTTGTGATCGAGGCCCCAGCCGGTGGCCAGGCCCCAGATCTCGACGGCCTTTCTCCAAAACCGCAGCCATGCGTTTTCGGCTCCGAAGGTCCCTACACCGGGATCATAGTAGACGAGTTGTCGATCGCCTTTTTCTAGCGTTCCGTACAGCCGCAGGATATTGGTACGGTCAGCAGAGATTTCGTTCGATGTTCCATCAAGCAGTATGACGATGTTCTTCGGCATGGCCGTCCCTGCTTAACGATAGTTGAAATACGATATTACACTTTTGTTCGTAGGAAAATCGACACCGGTGTTGTTTTGATATGCGGCTTCATCCACACGCCAAGCGTCAAGGCCTCGTGACTGTTGAAAAACGTCTCGAAGCCGAACAGGTGAGGTTCGCCATTCAGATCGGACAGAACTAATTCGCTCTGACCCAGGATCTCCACCTTGAACTACGCAATATCTGGCGATGGCCGAGAACAGATCGACCTGCAAAGTCGTCCCGAACCGCTCACGGAACGGTGGGGATTCCACACAGTACCGACAGGGATTGGTAGGATCAAAGCCAGGCTTTCGGCGCATCGGATGCGGGTGACCGGTCGCCAGGGCGACCATGGGCCGGCGGCCATGCGCCTGCTCAACGAAACGCCAGAGCGTCGATGTCATGGTGTTGCCGAACCCTTTGCTCAGCATCCCAACCCCGGCCTCTCTCGAAAAGGAGGCCAATGTGGACCCTCAGCCCCGGGGGTCCCGATTGGATGCCGATCACCCCGAAAACGGGGTCCTTATTCCATGCCGATTCACACTCAGGTTACCGCGGCTATCCTCAACGACGCAACGGCGAATAAGGCGATGACCATCGCAGAAGCGCGCAGCTGGCTGCGTTCTGCACCTCTCGAAGCCTATGAGCTGTCCCCGCCCTCGTCGAGGAGATCAAGCGGGTAGTTATCTAGCGGTGTATGAAGATGGACGGATGACCGGTTTTGGAGTCATAGCGTAGCCGCCGAACGACCGAGTTGGGGCGCGCTGCCGATAGGGCGCTTCCAACTCCATTTAGGACACTCTGCACCACCGGAAAGCTCCTGAAAGCCACCGGTTCGCTTTGGCCGCAGTATTCCCCCTCGGCTGAACGATCTAGATCGCGCTGCGTTTAGGCGGAATCGCTTGAACGCAGGCGACGCGATCGATTCTAAAGGTATAGAGCGCGCTTCATGCGAAAAAGCCGGTTCTCACTCTTTCGCAGCGCGCTCTAGCGTCCGTTCAACCCTGAGCTGGATCGGCCCGGTTTGCGACAGTCAAGAGAGGCCGCCCGGTAACAGTCTGTATGAAGCTGCTAGTTGCACCCAGAAGCGCCAGATGCTCCGCTGGTATGTTTTCACCGTTGAGGCCCGGCTGCACGATCCCGATGCGGTATTCAACGAACTTGCGTCGGGAAGCCTTTCGAAGGGTTGCAAGGTCACCCAGACTGCCCCGGACGAAGCGGGTATCCCGGCCCTTGAGATGCGATGTTTCTCGCACAGTCAGGTGGTTGATGAGGTTCTTCAGACTCCATGTCCACTTCACCCCCTTCTGAGCCTGACCGCAAACGACGTACAGATCGTCGGCCCGACGCCCCATCTCTGCCCGCGAGTATTTCAGGTGCCAGAGAAAAACGGTGATAGTGTCATCCGTCTCCTCGATCGCCACGATGTCCGCACTCTCGCCGGTGTCATCGTCGTCGATGATGAAGGTAGCCGGCCCTCCAAGCAGATGTTCGACAAATCGATGCTGGATCGAATCCTCACGAAACACGCCATTCTTCCAGCGGCTCTCCTTGGCGAGATCGACCCCGCGCCAATCCAAGAACGACAGGTTGGCGAGATCATACAGTTCGGGAAGTTCCTCTTGGGGCTTAAGCAGAATGTTACCGGACAGCTGCGAGCCATCCGCGAGGCGGACCAGAGGGGGATTGGCCTGGAAGAAGTCTTGTACCGAAGCCCGTTCTCCTGTAGCATCGATCTCAGCGTCAGGTCCTTCGAGCTTCTCAACAAGATAGCCATCGATATCAGGCGTATCTTCCCGAAGCGTCAGCCTCAGAGTAGTCGACACATCCTCTCCGCACTTGATTACAAAAGTGAAGCTGTCTCCCGGCGCCCATTCGACTAGGTCGAGTTCGCAGTCGTGGAACCCGAACGTGGTGGCTGCTGCCCGTACCTCAAACCGAAAAGTCGAGCTCTCGAAGAGCTGATCCGGCCAGTCCACAAGCAGAGCTTCGCTGTTCGGCAGTTCAACGATGGCTGTCGGAATGAGGGTATGCCTCAGGAAGTCGTCATGACGCGCAGCGGGATCGACAAGCTTCTTTCCAATGCTATCGCACCAGTCGATCCAGTCTGCGAGCGTACCCGACGTAAGCGACCAGATCTTACCCTTTCGGGAGCAGCCTACACTGCGACGCGTGCCCTCCTCATAGCCAACACCGGTTATGTTGGACTTCCGCTTCGACTGCTGCTGCAGCGGGTCGATCGCATTCCGAACATCCAGCCCGGCAAACATCTGGTACCGGACGTTGCGGCTGAGGCTTGATAGCCCGACGTTGTGAAGCACCAGGCGTTTCAGCCCGCTGAACGCCTTGAATACCTCCTCCTCCTTGATGAGGACCGAATCATGTGAGATCGCCTTGGCAAGGGTACCGCCGGCGTCTCCCTTCCTCGAACTATGAATGTACAGCAGCTGCAGTTCCGGATCGTACTTGGCGATGAATAGATCCCAGCTATCGATCGAGATGTCCTTCGAGTCGGTCCAGTCCAGCCCATCCTTCTGGTTGACTATTAGGACAAGGAAATTGTCGCGCAAACTGATCTGGGGCTGATGAACCTTCTGGGCCGCACGGAATGCCTTGGCGTAGCGCCCGGGCTCGAACTGGTCTGTCCGGTACACTTGAGTGCTAAGTTTGGGACGGAGAGCGAGCGCCGAGATATCCAGTTCCTCGTCGGCGGCAGCAGCCGGTGTCTCCAAGTGCTCGACAAGATCTGAGAGTCTGGCCATCGAGTCGATGGCACTGAAACTGAGATCGGACAGGAGCGCGTTCCAGTCGGCGTCTTCGAGATAGAGACTTTCCAGAGCCTCAGAGACGCCGTCGTCGGCAGTGTTCGCGATAAAGGTAGCCGGGCCGACGTTGGCCGTGGTCCTCGCGAAACGTCCGATAAACTGGAGCGTAATACCAAGACTCTTGTGCGGACTATGCAGTGCCGCCACTTTCAGCTGAGGAAGATCGAAGCCCTCGCCGAACATGTTGACGCACACGACTATGCGATGCTTCCGCGCCCTTATGTCCGAAAGCACCCCCTGGCGGTTGGGCGTCCGGCTGTGGATCACGACCGGATTCAAATCCTCATACCCGGCGTAGACCTGGCGATACAGGTCATCGGCGGCATTGATCGTGCTCGCGCGAGCCATCAGGATGTGGTCGTATCCAGCGGCAAGGTCTTCCCTCAGCGCCTCAACGGCACTTTCCGCAATAGAGGCATCTGAAAGAAGACCGTTGGGCTGGAAGACCTCCTTAAATCGGATATTCTGGAAGAAGCCGTGTGCCTGGGCAAGGGCTAAGGGAAATTCATAGATCATCTTACCATCGAGGCTCTTCCCGTCCTCGCGGAAGGGAGTTGCCGTGAACAGCAGAACGATCGTGCGATCTATGACCTTCTGGAACCTCTTCCACGTGGCCGCCTCAATGTGGTGGGCCTCGTCAAAGAAGATATGCGAGAAGAGCGCGGCAAGGCGCCTTTGTGTGTCTTCGCTGGCTAAACCGATGGCGCTCATCGTGGCGACTACGACGTTGCAGGCCTCGATCGCCGGGAATTGCTCCGGGGTCGGTCTCGACGAGAGGAGACCAATTACTGGGTTGGGGAGGTCGGTCACTGTGCCGAGGTGTTGCAAAACACTGTAGGATGCGAAGCGATTTGCCGTCTGCAATCGCAGCGCATCACTTGGAACAATAATGAGAACCCGATCACAGGCGGCCTCGACCGCTGCGGCGATCATCACCTCTGTTTTTCCAGTGCCGGTCGGCATAACCACCAGCGCCTTTTCCGATCCTGTGGTCCAATGGGCTGCAATCGCATGGAGTGCCCCCGACTGAGGAAGCCGCAGGCCTGACGCAATCAGCTGTCCTTCGGCGTCGAGCAGTTCGCTTCGGTAGTTGATCCCAGACGCCTTCCAGGCAGTGCGACATTGCTCCCGTGCGATTGCAGCAGCAGCCAGATCACCATCTCCTGACAGAAATGCTACTCGCTCCCAGGACAGGCGGGTGCCGTCGATAACAGGATTGCCCCTCAAGATGGCAGTAGGAGAGACGTCGGCATACTCGTCATTGAACGACGCGAATTCGAGAACGAGTTTGCTGTCGTCCTCCAGCATGGCGACTGCTCGACGGCATGTCGCGCCTCGATACCTCAAAGGTGAAAAACTGGCCCCGACGACCCTGCTCGGGGATTTCAATCGCTGAACGACCACGCCCTGTTCTACTCGGTCGATCTCGAACTCGTCGGGCAGAACAAGTTCTCGCAGCCCCTCAAGAGTTTTATTGTCCATCCAAGCCCCTCAACCACAAAGTGTTTTCGTACCATAGTAGGAAACGTCGACGAGGCAAGAATAATGAACAGCGCAATCCAACGCGCTTCTACAAAAGTTCATCGACGCCACGCAGAACGTCGGGTAAATTGCGTCCGCAATCTAAACCGATCTGTCAGGTCAAGCGTCAGCTTTTGGGCAATCGGCAGAATGTCCGGAATGACTGCAATGGGCGCGAAGCGGTCATCCTCGGCGTGGCCCAGGAAGTCCGCAACCGGTCAGATTTTGCACTGGTGAGTGGCAAGGAGGCCTAATTTATTCTGAGCCTGCTTTGAGGGCGTCGAGGTGGGAGGGGTCGGCTCTGATGGAGGCGCTCGGTGCTACCTTCCTATTCGGACGCCAACCCAAATTTGTCGCCCTTGGAATAAAGGACGCCTGCTAGGCCAGAAGCACCCGTTACGACCGAAAGACGTCTGGACCATTCGTGTTCGTCTACAACTCGAACACCGCAAGCGTGATCTGGCCATGTTCAATCTTGCCATCGACAGCAAGCTGCGAGGATGCGATCTCGTGCGCTTGCAAGTGAACGACGTTTGCGCGGGCGGTAAAGTTCGGCAGCCCGCGGTCGTGATCCAAAAGAAAACTAGCCACTCGGTGCAATTCGAGCTGACCGAGCAATCACGATTATCAGTCCAGGAATAGCTTGATCGGCGTGGAGTAACCAACAGCGGATATGTTTTTCCCAGTCGATCCGCGAAACACTCTCAAGTCTCGCCCCGGCAACATGCTCGCATTGTAAAGAAATGGGTGGCGAGCGCCGGGCTCGATAGCTCGGCCTACGGAACGCACTCCGTGCGGAGGACGAAGGCCTTTCAAATTTACAAAAAGACGGCAAATTTGCGTGCCGTCCATCTCCTGTTGGGTCACACTAAGCTGGAGAGCACAGTACGTTACCTCGGAATCGAGGTCGACAATGCGCTTAGCATTTCAGAGCAAGTAGAACCCTGAAGGCAACGGGCGACGCGGCCTGACGAAGCGCATGGCCGCGTCGCGCCAAGAGCGGACGCTCTGCGATGAAACAATGAAATTCGCAAATGGGCCGGAAGGCGACGATCCGTTTTTGGTGCTGTCGCGTGCGAAGGCAGCTGCTTCGGCGCCACCCCCAAACCAAAATGATCCGGCAAACGACCGGGGCGGTTCAAGCCGGCTAGTAATTAATGGCCCCGATAATAGCCTATGAGCGGCGGACGGTCGGGGTTGTCGTTTGTCATGAGGCGCTCAATATGAGCCTCAAGGGTGGATGGAGGGTCAAATAGCGTCTGGTCAATCATGATACATTGCCATGACTTGAGATCACTCTCTAGCAGCCTGTAAAGCTCGGTGTAGAAGTGACTGAATATTTCCGGATTGACATCCGGGGTGATGTTCTTCATCGGCGAGTCGATGACGATAAGCCTTGGCAAGGGCAGTTCCCGCTGTGCGGCCGTCTGATGCAACGCAAGCGCGAAGCATATCTTGAAGAGGACCATCTTCCCGCCGGAGCCGGCGTCACTGAATGTCCAGGCGAGGGATTCATTGCCCTTCGGATGTAGGTAAGGGAACCAGGAGCGCTGGTTCAGGAAGACCTTGTCGTCGGCCTTGATTTCCGGAAAGTGGATAGCGCGAAGTAGCGCATGGAAATTCTTCTCCAGCGCATTGACGTTCTCCCGGCCGGCTTCGAAGCGTCCCTGTTCGGTTTGTATTTCCCGTTCTAGTTTGCTGATCATTGTCGACAGCGTATCGGCTTCCTTCAGCTTGCCCTCCACTTCGCCGGGCATGCCCATGATGCGCACCAGCAGGCTGCGCCGTTCCCTGATCGCACCGCGACGGCTCTCAAGCCGTCGTGCGCGTTTTATGTATTCAGACTCGACCTGCCTGCGGGCGAAATCGACGCTTCGCTGTGCATCGGCGCGCTTGGTCGTCAGCGCACTCAGCTCTTCGCTCTGCCGATCGTGTGATCTCTTCAGGCGCTGAACGGACCGTTTCAGGTCGTCGATGCGATCGGACAGATCGCGTTCCATCACGGCATTGTCGCTTCCAAACCCGCCGGGTGCTTCCGCGAGGTCCGATTTGCACAACACGCAATGCGCGCCGTCACTCTTCTGGCTGACCTCTGTTCCGCAAGCGGGACAGGCGTGAAACGCCGCGCCTTTCAACAGTTCGGACGCGGTCGATGACCGGGCGAGTTTGAACTTCATCGCGATGAACTCAGCGATGAGCGACTCCTGCTCTTTCAGGCGCTGCTTGATATCCGCGATCGCTTCCGCCTTTGATGTGATCGCTTCCGAAAGCGCGTTGATTAGGTACTGGTCTTCTTCGGCCACGGTTGCAGCCGGGAGATCGTCGCTGCCCTGGTTTTCAATCTCCTCGTCTAGCTTTTCTTCCTCGTCGTTGAGCTTGTCGATCTCGAACTCGATCGTCGCCTTCGAGGCAAAGCCGTACCGATGGAGAAACTCGTCGATTTGCTTAGCCGCCTCGCGCATCGTGCGCTGCTTTTGGCGGACTTCGGAGAGTTCGGCCTGCAACTCATTCAGCCTGTCGCTGTGAAATCCCAAGACGTATCGCAGGACATCTTTGGATTTCTCCTGCCGGATAGGCTGGTCGAGTAGGAAAAAGCTGGAGTCCAAATCGGGTTGGTCGAGATAGCAGAACCTATAGAAATCCCGGAAGCTCAGACGCTGGAGCGCCGACTCCGGGTCTCCCTTACGCTTGCGGACCTTCAGCACCGGTATGTCGAGGCTGCGCAAGAGGAAATCGCTGTAATTGTAGATCTCATTGCCGATGATCGGCTCTTCACCGGACTGAAGGGGAAGGTTCTCGCGTCCGACCTCGCCTTCACGTTCCCAACTCACCTCAACCGAGGTGATGGTATTGGGATTGCGTTCGATCAGCAGGGCCGTATCGCCAGCTAATGCTTGGAGCTGAACCCCGACAAGTTCACTCTGGATAGCGGGCGTCTTTTGCAGCGAGCCGCCAAGGCAATAGTCGATTAGCTCTGCGATCGTGGATTTGCCTGTCGACATCTCGCCATGGAAGAATGAGAGCCGGCGACCGAAATGGACACGTTCCTCACTTTGCTTGCATAGCAAGACAAGGGATTCCACCACTAGGTTCATGGAGCCTCCCCCGTAAACGCGATCCCCTCGTTGAACTCCAGCGAAGTCAGTTCAGGGAATTGTTCGTAGATGAACTCCATCAACGCGCGTGCCTTAAGATTGAGATGCTTGTTTAATAAGACTGCTCGCTCGTACACCCGCGAGAATCCGGGCGATTCGATCAGTTTCTTCGCGAGATCGCTCCCCTGCACCGTAAGGTCGATCTGGATTGTGCGCCCGTCGGTGCGAACTATGGCAAGGCGGCGAGCTACCAGAATGTTGAGGAAACGGCGATAGCGGTGATCCCACGGGCCGTAGCGGTACCTTATCATTCGGGCTTCGATCGTCAGCCGCTCGAAGTCGTCCACCGGAATATTCCTGGGCGATACCCCTCGCGCGATTAGAGCCTTCTCGAGGCAAGCGGGATAGCGGAGCAGGAAATCGAGCTTTGCCAACTTGGTGATGCCCTCAATCGCCGGTGCGTCGGGCATCGAGAAGGCTTTGAGCAGGACGATAATACGGGCGAGATGCACGTCCTCATCCCGGTCCAGTGCTGTGACGATCTCGATGAGGTCCAGGCTCATGGCACGTCCTCAGCGACATCAAACCGCGGCGACCACCAGGTCTTGCACTGTTGCGTGAGGACTCCCGCCGCGCCGATCAGGTGTTCGGGACGGCATCCGTACAGCTGGTCGCGATCGGCCTTGGCGCGCACCTTCAGGCGCTCGGCAAGCGCGCCGTACATTACGGAGCCGTAAGGCTCCGCGCCCTTCTCCGCGCTGGCATGCGCCTCGGCGGCTTCGAATTGCACCGCCGCTAGCACGTTGTTGTAGCGCTTTTTGGCTTCGTTCGCTCCGTACTTCTGGCACCATTCGATGAACAACTTTTCAAACGAACGGACACGATCTTCGATGTTCGTTACCCGCGCGGCCTCAACGCCGCCCTTAGCCAATTTGCGAAATGCAACGACCAGATCGGACGGAGCATCGGCAGGCGTGACAAGCGTGGAGACATCGATATCCTGGTACGGCTTGCTGCTTCCTTTGAATTGGTCAATGACGGCGAGAACATCGGCCTTGCAAATGCGCTTTCCGGCGAGGAGTTGGTCATCGACCGCTTTCTTCAGGTCGGTCCCCGGGGCGAACAGTTCCGTTATCGGCCCCCGGAGCGCTTTGGCCGAAGCGTCCCGCGCAAGCTGTACGACCGCCTTGGCGATCACAGCGACCGTGGCATAGGGGAGGTCCTTTATGCCGGGGCACTCGCAAAGCGCTTCCTGCACGCTGCTGCGAATGTGAGTGATTTCCGATGCGTGACCGCGAACGGTCGTCCTGATTAGCGTGGTGGCCACATCCTGAGGGCTGAGCCCGATACTGCCTGCGATCCCTTTGACAAACTGACGCAGCGGGTTGTTCTCGCGCAGCCCCTTAATGCCACCGCGCTGCTGGAGCGTGGTCAGAAGCCAGGGGAGGTTGCTCGGCGATTGCTCATTCTCCCAGAATGCGTGGTTTGTGGTGAGGTCGAAACCTTCGAAGCAGCCCGGGAACTTCTGGTCCAGCAGGCAGAACTTTTCCAGGGCATTCGCGACCTGTGGATCTCCCGCCTTAAACGGCGCTAACGTGATCTTCCGCGTCTTGATCTGTTTGCCGATGAATTTTCCAACATTGTTCTTTAGCAAATAATCCTCATGATTCTCGCATATAACCTCGACATAGTCGTCGCTGATAATCAAACCAATGGCGTTTATTGCTGCGTACGAGTGTTGATAATCAAAGCGCGCGGCGACATCGTCGCCGGGATCGGATTTATCAAGAACGAGATCTGGAGTCATAACGGCGTCGGCACTTAATCCAGCTTCAGAACCCAAGTGAGCAAACTATGCCATCAGACCGAACCGCAAGTACTTTGGCAAGGCGAAAATCGCGTCGTCCTTATTCGTCGGCTTCCGGTGCCCAAGTGCAGACAGCGATTTTTGGATAAGTCCCGGGGAGTCCGCAAGGGGTCAGAAGTGGAAGACGGGACCCGCGATCTTTCCGTTTCCCTGTCATTGCGCGCCAGAACCCTACGCCCCTGACTTGCTTGTTGCGTCCGAGCGTTTCGGGCCTTTCTTAATCGTCCCCGGTTTCGAGCCGCCGATCGGCGATTCGAAGAGAACCGGGGAAAGATGTGGCGGCTCGATCCGAACATAGGGAAGCGGCGACGCGCGGCGCGCGTATGCTGCGCACGGCGCTCGGGCCGTTGATCGCGGAATGGCTCGACGACGAGGGCGTCGTCGAGATCATGCTCAATCCCGATGGGCGGCTCTGGCTCGATCGGCTGACGAGCGGTCTGGAAGAGGCGGGTGCGACGCTCTCGCCCGAGGATGGCGAAAGGATCGTCCGCCTCGTCGCCCATCATGTCGGCGCCGAAGTTCATGCGGGCGCGCCAAGGGTCTCGGCGGAGCTGCCGGAAACGGGAGAGCGCTTCGAAGGCTTGCTGCCTCCTGTCGTCGCTGCGCCCGCCTTCGCCATCCGCAAGCCGGCGGTCGCGGTGTTCACGCTCGATGATTACGTCACGGCGGGAATCATCCCGAAGGATCAGGCCAGGATTCTGCGGGCGGCCGTCGCCGAGCGCAATAATGTGCTTGTCGCCGGCGGCACGTCGACCGGCAAGACGACGCTCGTCAACGCATTGCTCGCCGAGGTCGCCAGGACTTCCGACCGCGTCGTCCTGATCGAGGACACGCGCGAGCTGCAATGCGCGGCGCCCAATCTCGTCTCGCTACGCACCAAGGACGGCGTCGCCTCGCTTTCCGACCTCGTGCGCTCGTCGCTGCGGTTGCGGCCCGATCGCATTCCGATCGGCGAGGTGCGCGGGCTGGAGGCGCTCGATCTCCTCAAGGCCTGGGGCACCGGCCATCCGGGCGGAATCGGCACGATTCACGCGGGGTCGGCGCTCGGGGCGCTGCGCCGCCTCGAACAGCTCATCCAGGAAGCCGTCGTCACCGTGCCGCGCGCGCTGATCGCCGAGACGATCCAGATCGTCGCCGTGCTAGCTGGGCGCGGCTCTGAGCGGAGATTGATCGAACTCGCGGCCGTGAAAGGGCTGACCAAACGCGGCGACTATTCGCTCGCCGATCTCATGCGCGTCAAACTTGGAGAGACAGATGAATAAGCTGCATATCGGCACAAGACTTTCTGGGCTCATGGGCGCTGCAGCGTGTTTTCTGAGCGCCGCCGCGCTGTCGACGCCTGCCGTCGCGGCCGGCTCCAACATGCCCTGGGAGCAACCACTTCAGCAGATCCTGCAATCGATCGAAGGCCCGGTCGCCAAGATCGTCGCGGTGATCATCATCATCACCACCGGCCTGACGCTCGCCTTCGGCGACACGTCGGGCGGCTTCCGTCGGCTGGTGCAGATCGTCTTCGGCCTGTCGATCGCCTTCGCCGCCTCGAGCTTCTTCCTGTCCTTCTTCTCCTTCGGCGGCGGAGCGCTGATCTGATGGAAAACGCTTCTCTTCATACCGACGGGACTGTCGCCGGCTTTCGGGTCCCGGTGCATCGCGCGCTGACCGAACCGATTTTTCTCGGCGGCGCGCCGCGCTCGATCGCGATTTTGAACGGGACGCTCGCGGCGGCGCTCGGTCTCGGCCTGAAGCTGTGGATCGCCGGCCTCGCCTTCTGGGTCGTCGCGCAATTCGCTGCGGTATGGGCGGCGAAGCGCGATCCCGACTTCGTCGAGGTCGTGCGACGGCATTTGCGCTACCCGGCGCATTTCGTAGCGTGAGGAGAGGATCGATGCTGAACCTCGCCGAATATCGCAGGAAGCCGCAGAGCCTCGCTGATTTTCTGCCCTGGGCGGCGCTGGTGGCGCCGGGCGTCGTCCTGAACAAGGACGGTTCGTTCCAGCGCACCGCGCGTTTTCGCGGCCCCGATCTCGAAAGCGCGACACAGGCCGAGCTCGTCGGCGTGACGGCGCGATTGAACAACGCCCTGCGGCGATTGGGATCTGGCTGGGCAATCTTCTTCGAGGCGCAACACAATCCGGCGCAGGACTATCCGGCAAGCTCCTTTCCCGATCCGGTCTCGGCGCTGGTCGAGGAAGAACGGCGGGCGCAGTTCGAGGAAGAAGGCGCGCATTTCGAGAGCTTCTATTTTCTGACGCTTCTTTTTCTGCCGCCCGAAGACGACGCGGCCGGCGCCGAGAGCTGGCTCTATGAGGGGCGTTCCTCGGAACATGACGCAAAGAGCGTCCTCTCCGCCTTCATCGACCGGACGGACCGGCTCCTTCAGCTCATCGAAGGCTTCGCGCCGGAAGCCAAATGGCTCTCAGACAGCGAGACGCTGACCTATCTCCATTCCTGCGTCTCGACCAAACGCCATGGCGTTCGTGTTCCCGAGACGCCGATGCACCTCGACGCGATTCTGGTGGACGCGCCGCTGACCGGCGGATTGGAGCCCCGGCTGGGGCGGGCGCATCTGCGCACGCTGACCATCATGGGGTTTCCCTCGGCGACGTGGCCCGGAATCCTCGACGATCTCAATCGCCTCGCCTTTTCCTACCGCTGGTCGACGCGGGCGATCGCGCTCGACAAGACGGACGCCGCCAGAGTCCTGACCCGCATCCGCCGGCAATGGTTCGCCAAGCGCAAGTCGATCCTGGCGATCCTGAAGGAGGTGATGACCAATGAGGCCTCCGTCCTTCTCGACGCCGACGCCCACAACAAGGCGATGGACGCCGACGCGGCGCTGCAGGACCTCGGCTCCGATCTGATCGGCGAAGCCTATGTGACGGCGAGCTTCATCGTCTGGGACGAGGATCCGCGCCGCGCCGACGAGAAGCTGCGCCTTGCCGAGAAGGCGATCCAGGGCCGGGACTTCACCTCCATGGTCGAAACGGTCAACGCGCTCGAGGCCTGGCTCGGCTCTCTTCCCGGACATGTCTACGCCAATGTGCGCCAGCCGCCGGTCTCGACCCTCAATCTCGCCCATATGATTCCGCTCTCGGCGGTCTGGGCGGGACCCTTGCGCGACGAACATCTGAATGCGCCGCCACTCTTTCTCGCCCGAACGGAAGGCTCGACGCCGTTCCGCTTCTCGCTTCATGTCGGCGACGTGGGCCATACGCTGGTCGTCGGGCCGACCGGCGCCGGCAAGAGCGTGCTGCTCGCTTTGATGGCGCTGCAATTTCGCCGCTATGAACGCTCGCAAGTGTTCGTGTTCGACTTCGGCGGCTCGGCGCGGGCGGCGGTCCTCGCGATGGGCGGGAGCTGGCACGACCTCGGCGGCGCGCTCTCCGAGGACGCGCTGGAGCCCGTCGCGCTCCAGCCGCTCGCCAATGTGGTTGAGGCGGCGGAGCGAAGCTGGGCGGCGGAATGGATCGCCGCGATCCTCGCCCGCGAAAATGTCGGCGTCACGCCGGAAGTGAAGGAGCATATCTGGTCGGCGCTCTCTTCTCTTGCTTCCGCGCCGGCCCACGAACGGACGCTCACCGGCCTCTCGATCCTCCTGCAATCGAACAGCCTCAAGCGTGCGCTCAAACCCTATTGCCTTGGCGGCCCGCATGGGCGCCTGCTCGATTCCGAAGTCGAGCATCTGGGCGACGCCGACATCCAATGTTTCGAGACGGAAGGGCTGATCGGCTCCGCCGCGGCGCCCGCTGTCCTCTCCTATCTATTCCACCGCATCGAAGGCCGGCTCGACGGCTCGCCCACTCTTCTTATTATAGACGAAGGCTGGCTGGCGCTCGACGATCCCGGTTTCTCCGCGCAATTGCGCGAATGGCTCAAAACTCTGCGCAAGAAGAACGCGTCCGTCGTCTTCGCCACCCAGTCGCTCGCCGATATCGAGACGAGCCCGATCGCCCCGGCGATCGTCGAGAGCTGCCCGACGCGGATTTTCTTGCCCAATGAGCGGGCGATCGAGCCGCAGATCCTGTCGATCTATCGGCGCTTCGGCCTCAACGACCGGCAGATCGAGATCATCACGCGGGCGACGCCGAAGCGCGACTATTACTGCCAGTCGCGGCGCGGCAATCGCCTGTTCGAGCTCGGGCTCGGTCCCGTGGCGCTGGCGCTCTGCGCCGCCTCCTCGAAGAGCGACCAGAAGCTGATCGCCGACATTCTCGCGGAGGTGAGCTACGAGGGCTTCGCCTCGGCGTGGCTCGCCGCGCACGGCCTCGGCTGGGCCGCCGATCTTCTTGTCCCCAACGACAATCTGGAGGCCACGTCATGATCAAGATCCATATCCATTGCCTCGCAACGGTGAGCGCCGTCGCGCTTGCTCTTTCGCTTGGCGCGCCGGCGTCGGCGCAATTCGCGGTGTTCGACCCCACCAATTACGCCCAGAATGTCATGACCGCGGCGAATACGCTGCAGCAGATCAACAATCAGATCACCAGCCTCCAGAACGAGGCGCGGATGCTGATCAATCAGGCGCGCAATCTCGCCAATCTTCCCTATTCCTCGCTGCAAACGCTCCAGCAGTCGATCGGCGAGACCCAGCGCCTGCTCAATGAGGCGCAGCGCATCGCCTATGACGTGCGGCAGATCGACCAGATCTTTTCGACGCAATATGGCGCTGCAGGCGCCTCGACGAGTTCGGCCAGCCTGATCGACGGGGCGCGCCAGCGCTGGCAGAATTCTCTGGCGGCGTTTCAGGACGCGATGCGGGTTCAGGCCGGCGTCGTCCAGGCGATCGACACGGCCCAATCCGAAGCGGGGGCGCTGCTCTCATCCAGCCAATCCGCCGTCGGCGCCTTGCAAGCGTCGCAGGCCGGCAATCAACTTCTCGCGCTCCAAAGCAAGCAGCTTTCCGATGTGACCGCGCTGCTCGCGTCGCAGGGCCGCGCCCAGTCGCTCGAACTAGCGCGTCAGGCGCAAGCCCAGGAACAGGCGCGCGAGCAGATGCGCCGCTTCATCGCGCCGGGACAGGGCTACCAGCCCGGCAATGTCGCCATGTTTCATTGAGGCGCGCCGCGATGAAAATCGAAGACTGGCTCATGCCCGAAAATCTCGGCCTGATCGCGCTCGGAATCGTCGTTGGCGGCGTCGGCCTGATCGGCGTCGAAGCGGCTTGCGACGCCGACGTCGCCGCAAGATCTCACGCCTTGCCCGCCTCCGAGCGCATCGCGCCGACAAAAACATCCCCGATCGATGAAGAGCTTCTGCGCTGCGCCCAGCTCCCGATCGAACAGGCGGACGATCCCAAATGCCGGGCGCTTTGGGCGGCCCAGCGGAAAAAATTTCTGACGCCGAGCGAGCGGCGGGACGAGTCGGGTGAAACGCTCGACATCTTCCCGTCGGTTCCGCGGGCGCTCGAAAAACCGTCGCCAAAATTGGCGCCAACTCAAGGAAGCGAGTGACGCGCATGGGCGGGACCGGAATCATCGATCGCTTCCTCGAGACTTTCACCCGCTATATCGATTCGGGCTTCGGCCTGCTCGGGGGCGAAGCCTCGTTCCTCGCTTCGACCCTGGTCGTGATCGACGTGACGCTCGCCGCCCTCTTCTGGAGCCTGGCGCCCGACGAGGACATCATCGCCCGCCTCGTCAAGAAAACCCTCTTCGTCGGCGTCTTCGCCTATTTGATCGGCAATTGGAACAATCTCGCCCGCATCGTCTTCGAAAGCTTCTCCGGCCTTGGCCTCAAGGCGGCGGGAAGCGGCCTGTCGACGGGGGACTTTCTGCGGCCGGGACGCATCGCCCAGGTCGGGATCGACGCCGGACGCCCGATCCTCGATTCCGTCTCAGGGCTTCTCGGCTATGTCGCCTTCGTCGAGAACTTCGTCCAGATCGTCGTCTTGATGTTTGCCTGGACCGTCGTCCTGCTGAGCTTCTTCATTCTCGCCATCCAACTCTTCGTCACGCTGATCGAGTTCAAGCTGACGACGCTCGCCGGCTTCGTGCTCATTCCCTTCGGCCTTTTCGGCAAGACCGCTTTTCTCGCGGAACGCGTGCTCGGCAATGTCGTCTCCTCCGGCGTCAAGGTGCTGGTGCTCGCCGTCATCGTCGGCATCGGCTCGACGCTCTTTCAGCAATTCACGGCCGGGTTCGGCGGCGCGCAACCCACAATCGACGACGCCATGGCGCTGGTGCTCGCCGCGCTGTCGCTGCTCGGCCTGGGGATTTTCGGCCCCGCCGTCGCCAATGGGATCGTCTCGGGCGGGCCGCAGCTTGGCGCGGGCGCCGTCGTCGGAACCGGCTTCGCCGCAGGCGGCGCCGTTCTCGCCGGCGCCGGCGCCGCCCGCATGGCCGGCGGCGCGCTGACGAGTCTCGCCGGAAAGAACGAAATGCAGGCCGCCGCGGCGCTGCCGCCGTGGCGCGGTCCGAATCCTCCCGGCGGCGCGCCGTCATCCGGCGGATATCCGCCCGCTCCCAGCGGATCGCCGGGAGGAGAAACGGCGGGCGCGGCGCTCGGCGGACCTTTGTCTCAAGTTGCTGGCGGGGCGACGCCGGTTGGCGGCGCGTCGGGTTCCATTGCGCCGAATGCCGCGCGGATTGGCGTCGGCGAACCCGCCTGGGCGAAGCGTATGAAGCGGCATCAATCCGTCGCCCACGGCCTTTCTCTCACCGCCCATTCCCTTCGCGCCGGCGACTCCCATGGCGCGGGAACGTCGATCAATCTGAGCGAGACGCGCTGATGTTCAAACGATCCTCCATTCGCTACGGGCGAACGCCTGAACCCGAAACGCCCTATCAGAAAGCCGCCCAGATCTGGGACGAACGGATCGGTTCGGCGCGCGTGCAGGCGAAAAATTGGCGCTTGATCGCCTTCGGCAACCTCTTTCTCGCCGGCGGTCTCGCCGCCGCCCTTGTCTGGCAGGGTGCACGCGGAACTGTCGTTCCCTGGGTGGTGCAGGTCGATAAATTCGGCGAGGCGCAGGCCGTCGCGCCGGCTGTCGCCGATTACAGGCCGACCGATCCGCAGATCGCCTGGCATCTCGCCCGCTTCATCGAGAATGTGCGTGCGATCCCCGCCGATCCGATCGTGGTCCGCCAGAACTGGCTCAGATCTTACGACTTCACGACCTACAAGGGCGCGGCGGCTCTGAACGACTACGCCCGCGCCAATGATCCTTTCGCCAAAGTCGGGCAGATCCAGATCGCCGTCGAGGTCGCAAGCGTCATCCGCGCTTCGGCCGACTCCTTCCGCATCGCCTGGACCGAGCGGCGCTATGAAAACGCCAGCCTCGCCTCTACCGAGCGCTGGACCGCCATTCTGACCATTGTCGTTCAGCCGCCGCGCGACGCCGAGCGCCTGCGCAGGAATCCGCTCGGCCTTTTCATTCACGCCATCAACTGGTCGAAGGAGCTCGGACAATGACATCTCTTGCCTCTCGTTGTCTTCGCCGAACCTCGCTTCTTCTTTTCAGCGCGACCGCCCTCAGCAACTGTTCGACCTTCAAGCCGCCGGAGATCGCCTATGACGATCCACCGTCTCCGGCGTTGCTCGAAAGCGAGCCGCCCAAGCCCGTCAGGATTGTCGAGATTCCAAAACTCCTGCCGTTGCCGGGCCAGTTGAAGCCTCTCTCTGGCGGCAAGGAAACGCCCGAGGCGCGCGACCCCAAGGCGCGAATCGAACAGGCGAACGCCGCCGCGCGCGTGCAGCCCCGCCGCGCCGGCTATCTCAACGCCGTCCAGCTCTATCCCTTCTCAGACGGGGCGCTCTATCAGGTCTACGCCGCGCCCGGACAAATCACCGACATCGCCTTGCAAGATGGCGAACAGCTTGTCGGCTCCGGTCCCGTCGCCGCCGGCGACACCGCGCGCTGGATCATCGGCGACACCGAGAGCGGCTCCGGCGCGTCGAGAAAGATCCACATCATGGTCAAACCGACGCGGCCGGACCTCATGACCAATCTCGTCGTCAATACCGACCGGCGCACCTATCATCTCGAGCTCCGCTCGACCGAAAAGACCTATATGGCCTCGGTCTCCTGGCACTATCCGCAAGACGAGCTGATCGCGCTGCGTCGCCGGAACGCCGTCACCGAGGAAAGGGCGCCGATCGACACCGGCGTCGATCTCGCCAGCCTCAATTTCCGCTATGCGATCGAGGGGGACGCCGCGCCCTGGCGACCGCTCCGGGCTTTCGATGATGGCCGCAAAGTCTATATCGAGTTCCCGCGCGGAATTTCCCAGGGAGAAATGCCGCCACTCTTTATCATCGGCGCCGCCGGCGACAGCCAGCTCGTCAATTATCGCGTGCGCGGCCATCATATGGTCGTTGACCGGCTCTTCGCCGCCGCCGAACTGCGTTTTGGCGCCGACGACCAAAAAGTCGTTCGCATTATGCGCAGCGACGGGCGGCCCGCCATATGAGCGCGCCAGGTCAAGAGAAGAAGGTCGCCGAGGAGCTGCGCCTGCGGCCTGAACGGCCGCAGGTGACGAGATTGTCGCGCCGCGCGCTGATCGCGCTCGCGGGCGTCTCCTCAGCGAGTGTTCTTGGTCTGACGCTCTGGGCGCTGCATGAAAATTCGCGCACGGGTCCGCCGCCCGAGCTTTACAACACCGGCGCCAAAACAACGGCCGACGGATTCGATGGCTTGCCGCGTGACTATGCGGGTCTGCCAAGAAACGTCCCGAAGCTCGGCCCTCCGCTGCCGGGCGATCTCGGGCGCCCGATCCTCGCCGCGCAGGGACAATATCCGCAATCCACGGTCGATCCCGAGGAACAGCGCGCCGGTCAGGAGCGCGAAGCCGCGCGCACCGCCAAACTCTTCGCGCCGACCAGCGTGCGCGAGCGGCCGTCAACAGCGACCGCGGCGCCGCCATCCTTGAAGGACGAGGCGAACGCTCAAAGCTCCATCTCCTTGGCCGACTCGGCGCCCATAGATCCCGGCGCCATCCAGAACATGCAGGATCGCAAGCTCGCCTTCGTCAATGCGCCCGTCGATCGCCGCACCGTCAGTTCCGATCGCCTGGCCGCGCCTGCCTCACGCTATGTCCTGCAAGCCGGCGCCGTCATTCCGGCGGCGCTCGTCACAGGCATTCGTTCCGATCTTCCCGGGCAGATCACGGCTCAGGTGACGGAAAATGTCTACGACAGTCCAACCGGGAAATTTCTGCTGATCCCGCAGGGCTCCAGGCTCATCGGCGTCTATGACTCCCAGATCGCTTTCGGCCAGTCACGCGTTCTGCTCGTCTGGAGCCGTCTCATCCTTCCTGACGGCCATTCAATCGTCCTCGAACGTCAATCCGGAGCCGACTCCGCCGGCTATTCGGGGCTCGAGGACGAGGTCGATCATCATTGGTTGCGGCTCGCCGGCGCCGCCGCGCTCTCCACCATTCTCGGAGTCGGAACTCAGCTTGGGACGACCGGCGACGAGAATGCTCTTATTCAGGCGCTGCGCCGCGGCGGCGCGCAGAGCCTCAATCAGACCGGCCAGCAGATCGTCGGCCGCAATCTCAACATTCAGCCGACGCTTACCATCCGTCCCGGCTTTCCGGTTCGCGTCATTCTCACGCGCGACCTTGTCCTCGCGCAATATCCCGAGGTTGCAGAAGTCGCCGCCACGGGAGTCGATCCATGACCAAGCTGAAACTGACGTCTGTCGATGACGAGAAGCCCGTCAGGCTCACCATCTCGCTGCCGGCCGCCTTGCATCGTGATCTCGCCGCCTATGCGGAAATTCTGGCAAGCGAATCCGGCAAGGCGGTCGAACCGGCAAAACTCATCGCACCCATGTTGGAGAAATTCATCGCGGGCGACCGTGGATTCGCGAAGGCGAGAGGCTCGCGCAGGAACGCTACGCTTTCGGCGGGCGAGTCTCCGCCGACATCGAGCGCGCCAGACTGAGAAAACGGCGCAAGGCGGGGTTGTCATTGCCGGGAAGCCAGACGGCGCTATAGGATAATTTGTTGTCGCCAGCGAGAGGTCGGAACACCACGCCGGGATAGGAGATTCCGGTCGACGAGTCGTTCAACAGGCTGAAGCCGAAGTCCAGCGCGACGAATTGCATAACAGACTCCTGAGAAAGATCGTATCTCGCCGACGACAAGCGGGCGCCGATCGTCGACAATCTCTCGCTCGCATGTCGATCATATCCCGCGGCCGTCGCTTCCCGGCCAAAAATGAAATGTGCGTCTTTCAACAACTCCCAGTCGATCGATTCACAGCCTGAAAGGGGGTGGCCGGCGGACAAGGCGATGCAGACGTCGGAGCTCCACAGGATTTCGGTATCGCAACCCTTCACGGTCGCGCCAGCGACCATGAAGGCGACGTCGAGACGCCGATCCATAATGCGGGAAATCAGTTTCTCCGGAGCCTCTTCGACGCATTCGAACGCGATGCCCGGCTGCGCCTCGTGGAAGGCGCCGACAAGGCGGCTCAGGAAGCCCGGAAATATCGACGGCAGAACGCCGACGCAGATCAGGCCCTCGACGCCGCGTCCCGCCGCCGCCGCATTCGCGAAAGCGTAATCCATGTCGGCGAAGGCGGTTCGGACGAGCTCGAAAAAGCGCTTGCCGGCGTTCGTCAGCCGAACGCCGTTCGAATGACGTTCGAACAGCGAGACGCCGAGATCGTCTTCGAGCGCCTGAATGCGTCGGCTGACAGCGGACTGGCGAACGCCGAGAATCTGGGCGGCGCGACTGATGCTTCCATGATCGGCGACGACGAGCGCCTGCGAGACCGAGACGAAGCTGTCGAGCGGGTCTAATCCCGACGACGAATTGCGGCAGCTTCCTCTCCGGACGCTATGAAACGCAACGCCCATGTCCGCATCTCGTCAATCGTTTGCGTCCTTGCCGAATTTCGAATGTTTCTCGAAAAACCAGGACAAATGGGGCGTCACGCATCATCTCGCCAAACCGAACGAGATGGTGACGCTGCCGTGGAAATGTCCGCCCGGCGGCGGCGGGGGATGAGACGCCGCCATCATCTGATGCACGGCCGCATCGATCGCGCTGTCGCCCGACGAGCGGGTGATCGAGTGCCCCGTGATCGCGCCTGAGGGGCCGATCGAGAACACGACGCTGACCGAACCCGTCGAGCCGGACTGACGCGCGCTTGGGGGATAATGCTTGTGCCGATTGATTTCCGCCGAGACCAGCGCGGCGTAAGCCGCATTCGACATGCGTGGCGCGTCGCCGGAGCCCTCGCGCACGCCCGCGCGGACGGCGGCGGCGCCGATCTGCGCATGCGCCGCCTGCTGGCGCGCCCGAGCCTTCTCCCATTTCTTCGCCGCCCGCAGCGCCGCCTGGCGACGGGCTTCCTCGAGCTGGCGTTTCTTCCGCTTGCGCTCTTCCTCCTGACGCCAGCTTTTCTCCATATTCTCCGGCCGGGGCCGCGCCACTGCGAGCTGCGGCGCATCGGGAGACTGGATCTTGGGGAGCGGCGCGGCGAGCTCGCTCGCCGTCGCGATCGGCGTCGTCTTCTCCAAGGGTATGGAGACGTCAGGGTCTTCGTGGATCGCCGGATCGGGCGACGCCGCGAGCGCCGGATCGTCGCTGGCGACCGGGGCCGCCTCCGGCGTCGGTTCGCTGCTGGTTTCGGTGACCGTTTCGCCCTGAGGCACGATCTCGACATGTATTTCGTCGAGCGGCGTCGTCTCGATGGCGGCGAAGACCATGAAGGCGGCGAGCGCCGCCACATGCAGGCCGGTCACGACGGTCGTCGCCGCCGGCCGCAGCCAGGGGGGCCTTACCTCATATTGGGGGTCGACGTTCTCGTCCTTCCGCTCCTCATGCGGATTTGAGGCGTCGAGCGCCTCCGATGCCGATAACCCGAGCGACGGATCGGGCGGCGTCTCCCCTGTCGCGGGAGCGTTCATCGGATCGTCCCTCCGATCTTCTCAGGAATGTCGCCGGGCCGGCCTTGGCGCGGCCGAGGCGCGATCATGACCGGCGCGATCGTTTCTTGTCGCGCTCCTTCATGCTCATAGGAGATGCGCTTCAGCGGCACGCCATAGAGCGAGGTGAGATTGTCCTCGGAAAGAATCTCATCGGCCGATCCCGTGACGTAATCGCCTTCGCCGCGCATCAGTAAGGCGATATCCGACACAGCGAGCGCATGATGGGGATGATGCGTGGTCATCGCCACCGTCAACCCGTCCTCGCGCGCGAAAGCGCGGATATGATCGAGGACGAGCGACTGGTTCTCGAGATCGAGCGCCGAGGTCGGCTCGTCGAGGACGAGTATCTCCGCCTCGGCGACCAGCGCGCGGGCGAAGATCACGAGCTGGCGCTGGCCGCCGGAGAGCTCGTGAAACGGCCGGTCCGCCAGATCCGCCACGCCGAGACGATTGAGCGCGGCGAGCGCCGCCGCCTCATCCTCTTTCGTCGGCTGCGAGAAGAGGCCGATGCGTCTGGCGCGACCCATCAGCGCCATGTCGAGCGCCGTGTAGTCGAAGCTCACCTGAAAGAGCTGCGGCACGAAAGCCACGCGCCCCGTCACTTTCAGCGCGCCCTCGCGGGGCGTCAGCGCGCCGATCAGGAGATGCAGGAGAGTCGTCTTGCCGCGCCCGTTCGGCCCGAGGATGGTGAAGACCGTCCCGCGCGGAACGACGGCGTCGAGATGGCGCAGCACGAAATGGCCCGGGCGGTAATAAAAGCCCAGGTCCACGAACGAGATCGCGGGCTCACTCACGCGCCCAGCCTTTCGATTGCGTCTTCCAGAACAGAAAGGCGAAGATCGGCGTGCCGACGACGCTGGTGAGCAGGCCGATCGGGATTTCCTGCTCGGTGAGGCTTCTGGCGATGTCGTCCATGGCGAGGAGATAGATGCCGCCGAGAAAGGCCGACGTCGGCAGGAGCCTTGTATGCTCCGGCCCGACCAGCATGCGGGCGAGATGCGGGACGATGAGGCCAACCCAGCCGACGCCGCCGCTGACCGAGACCTGCGCCGCGACCAGGACGGCGACGAGGCCCATCAGGCTCCAGCGCAACAGCTCGACATTGACGCCGAGCGCCCTGGCGTCGGTCTCGCCGAGCGAGAGCAGATTGATGCGCCAGCGCAGCGCAAGGAGCAGCGTCCCGGCGACGAGCGTCACGGCCGCGACGATCGCCACCTTCTCATAGGTCGCGCCAGCGAAGCTGCCGAGCAGCCAATAGACGATGGAGGGCAGCTTCACCATCGGATCGGCGAGCGTCTGCAACAGGCCGACGAGCGCGCCGCAAAAGCCGCCGACGATGACGCCGGAGAGGACGAGCGCCAGCGTGCTCGCGCGTCCGGCGATCCGCGCCAAGCCGAAAGCGGCGACGAGGGCCGCGAGGCCGGAGCCGAAGGCGAGCCCTACGACGCCGAGCGCCGGCCAGGACAGCATGATGGCGGCGACGCCGCCGAGCGCCGCGCCCGACGAGACGCCGGCGATCTCCGGCCCGACGAGCGGATTGCGGAAGACGCCCTGCATGGCGGCGCCGGACATGGCGAGCCCCATGCCGCAGAGCGTCACCAGCAGAATGCGCGGCATGCGCACGATCTCGACGACGACCCAGGGCGCGTTTTCATAGTCGCCGACGGCGTTGATCGGAAAGGTCGTGAACACGATGCGCGCGACCTCGCCGAACGGCACGGGATAGCGCCCGAGCGTGAGCGAGAAGAGCATCAGCAGGATGAGAAGAACGAAGAGGAGAATCGGCAGCGCGTCCCGGACGCGATGACGGTTCGACTCGACACCATCGTGCCTGATTGTCTGACCCGCTGCGCCATAATCCACTTGAGAGACCCTATTGGTCGGATCATGTTGAGCGCTCAAGCGTGAACGCTCCTTTGACATCGGTCCCGCCAGGAATCGCGATAGGTCAATGGAGCGACCGCGCAGCCGGCGGCCTCCGCCACATCGCGGGGAATTTCATGCTGCACCAGCAGCGCGATATCGCTTTTTTCCTTCCCCGCCAAATATCCATCATGAAGGATTTCGGTTGTGGCGGCGATATAGCCAAAACCGGGAGGAATGCTCACCCGCGCCACGGGATAATCGGGGTAGGCTTCCATGAAGGCGTTGGCCATCAAGCCTTGCATGGGGCAGTCGCGGTCCATAAGCATGGCGTGGACATCCTTTGGCACGCAGTCGGAATGGCGCGTGGCGATCGCGCAAAGCTTTAAGTTGATAAAGATGAAATGCCGGACCTCATCGCCTAAATTAAAGATGAAACGAGACCCGTTATAGCTCCGTCTCATTTGAAGCCAGACATTACCGCCCCAATGGTCGATATGGAGCCCGTTCCAGCCGCGCGATCGGAAGCCCGTCGATGAATTCCGGCCGGGAGGATTGATCCGCACGAATGATCTGAAACCAATTGGATGCGTTTTACAAAGCTCGGCGAAAATCCAATCCTGGACGGCGTTCTTGATATCGCTCAAGGCTGGCTCACGGAGTTCCGTCGCTCCGGTCCTCGCGACTGTCGTGTTTCGACCGGTTGCGACCTCGCTCTCGATACGAAGACGCGCGAGCTTGAAAAGCGCATCCGGCAATCGGCAGATTTGTACGGCGCCTTGCAGCGCTTCACGATCGGCGTCGCCAACGAGACAGCACAACTCCTTATCTGTCAATTGCCGCCAATCGTCTTTGGGCTGATATCGCCCATAAAGATCGGTTTGCGGAGTCTCGCGCGTCACGTTTCGCCAGTTTCGGCCCGCCAGAGGCGCCAGGAGATCAAACTGGCTCGCCTTTTTAATCTCGACGCCGGAATTGATCCGCAGATATCGCTCCGGCGTCCAGTCGTCGACGCCCCATAGCAGCTTGACGTCTTCCAACAATTCCATTGACCGGATTTCCTTTCAGCATCCGAAACTTCGTGATCGGAACTTGAATTGAACGCGACGCGGGCGGACTCCCAACTCACTGTGACGGATCGCCGCTCGCGGCGAAGCGCTCATAGCCATAGGATGTGCGATTGGCGGCTATCGCGAGGAGTTCGTCGACTTCGTCCTCAGTCAGCCAATAGCCATATGTCTCGATATAAACGGATTTGAAGGCGTCGCGTAGTTTGACTTCGAGCTCGGGATGGAGGACCTCTTGCAGCCATTCAATGACCAGTGGATCAAACACAGGGTCAAGGAAAATGGGCCAATTCGGTTTGCGATAGACCTTGCCCTCGCGAACCGCCCGGATCATCCGCCAGACTGGTTCCGCTCTCAGGCTCTGAATTGTGATCGGCTCGTCGACATCCCCGTCGATCAGTATGACGTCGGGATCGAGCGCCGCGACGCTCTCCATCGAGAACCAGCTTGCGACATTGGCGCGCACGACATTGGCTGCTCCTGCTGCCTCAAACCGCTCATTGAGATAGTGGGTGCGCCCGATAATCCGTTGATAGCTCGCGGTTGCCCTGAGTATCATCACGCTCATGGCTTTTCCTGCTGTGTGCGAGCGGCGCTGCGACAGAGCGGAAACATTCGTCCTATGGCTTTCAAGCAGCCGCCGCGATCTTTCATCCTGGCCCGTCAGATTAGTGAGCAGCTTCCAGAGTTCCGTTTGGGGCCGAGTGTTGAGACGAATGAAATCTGGATACGTAGCGGCACCGAAGGCATCCGCCTGGTAGGCCCAACCAACGACAACGTCGGGCCGAAGACGCAATATTTCCTCATAGCTCGGTTTGCCATCTCCACTGACTCGGTTCAGCTTCTTGACTCCGGGAAAAAGCCGTTGAAACAGTCCACTGGACATGCTTCCACGCGCGAACTCGGTGGCGCCGATCAACTCATCCACGCCTTGCGCGAGCGTCGCAAAGGTCGGCATCACGTTGGCAGTCATGACGACGCGTTTCGGAGGATCGGCGAAGCCGTGCTCGCCGCCCGCCATGTCGGTGAGATGCAATGCTGCTTCCTTCGGCGCGCGCTTTGGCGTTACTGGCGGTAGGACCGCCAGAAGCAGCGAAAAGGCGGAAAGAAGCAAAAGACCGAAGAGGCCCGCCTGATCGTACTCTCGGCGCGCAAGAAGGCGCATCTTCGTGTTTCCTTTGTTCAGTTTTATCCTTGCTCCGGGCAAGAAGGCATTTTCGGTCCTGCTCAGAACTTCAACTGCGCCGAGACAGCGAACGTCCGTGGAGTTCCCAAATAATTTCGTGTGATCCAATAGTCCTTGTTGAAGAGGTTGGATACGTTGAAGCGCAGGATGAACTCCTCGCCCAAGGGCAACCTCTGGCCGAGAAATTCGGACGTTCGATAGCGGAAACCTGTGTCCACCGTGGCGAAAGACGGCAGATATTCCGTATTGAGCAGGTCCACCGCCTGCTGTCCGGTGAAATAATAGCCGCCAGTCAACGTCAAGCCTTTCGTGAAGGGCAGGTCATATTCCCATGTCACTTTTCCGGTCGTCCGAGCGATCTCCTGGGGGACCTTGCCATTAATAGACGGGCGCGTCGCCGATGTCCGGCTCTGCGTGACGCGCGGATCGAGCAGCGTGACGCCTCCGAAGAGCCTTAAGCCTTCATAGAGATTGCCTGTGAAGGTCAGCTCTATACCCCGATTGTGCGCTGGCGACCGTCCTGCACAAGGGTGTAGGTGCCGTCATTATTGTACTGCGCATATTGCAGCGCTTGCTCGATCTGAAAGAAGGCCGCTGTTAGAAGCATGCCGCCGACGTCCGCTTTGGCGCCGACTTCATATTGGCGCCCGACAAAAGGCGGCAATGTCTGCCCCGCATTCGTAAATCTCATCACGCCAGTAGTTGAAACAGTCGCTCCGCTTTGAAGCGACTCGCTGTAAGTGCCATAGGTTGAAATCCATTCGACCGGCTTAAAGATCAATGAAGCGGTCGGGGAAAGACGGCCCTGATCGTAGGAAGCCGTAACGGCGCCCGTCGAGTTGTTGAAATTCGTGCCATGCAGCCAGGTATAATTGCCGCCGACGAGAAGCGACCATTGCTCATTTAACTTGATGTCGTCGCCGATAAGCGCATTTTTATTGTTGCTGTATGTCAAGGTCCTTGTTGGGCCAAAGCCTGTCTGGATCCATCCCGGTTCGGCATAGTACACGGGCGGCATCCAATAGCGTAATCCAGTTAGCGTCTTAGTGCCATTGTTCGCGGGGTCTCGGGCACTTCGATAATCGTTGCCATAGAATCCGGCCGTCAGCTTATGATGGATGAATCCAGTGTCGAAGGCTGCGTCCAGGAAGGCGTAACCCGAATTGCCATATTCGTGACCATTTCTGTTGTAGGCAGTCACTTGGGTATAGGCGAGACTGGTGTTTAAAACATTATTGTTGGAATACACGAATTCACGCGTCGTGTTCATCGTATACATATAGGAGGCGCGCGCCGTGAAGATTTCATTGATTCTCCAATTGAAATCGAGACTGAATCTGTCTCTTTGAACGGTGAAGGACGTAAATGGCTGGCCATAAAATACCGACGCGTCCGGGGCGCCCGGGTGACGGACACTGCTCGAACCGTCGGCGTTGACCGGGAAGTTCCAGAACGGATCGACTCCGCGAATGTTGTAATCTGCGTGGGATGCTATGCCGGTGACGGTCAGGTCCTTTGTAGGACGCCAAGAGAGCGCCGCCGTGAGAACGTCGCGCTTGATGCTCTGCTTGTCGACCGAGGTGTCGCCGCTTTGACCTACGATGTTCAGGCGGTAGGCGAACTTCCCCTCCTTGTCGATCGGGCCGCCGAAATCCCCATGCACAAAGGCTGAGAGTCCACCGTAATTACCGACCGTGACATCGGCGAGAGGTGCGTCCGTCGGCCGCTTATAGACATAGTTGATGAGACCGCCAACATTGGCCGGGCCGTATAGGAAGCTCGTCAGGCCGGTGTAGATTTCGACGCGTTCCTTGTCCTCAAGCGGGGCAAGGGCGAAGTTTTGAACGCGCATGCCGTCTTCCGCGCGTCCGTCGGCGTTCGCAAAGACAAATCCGCGCAATTTGAAATTCGCTTCGCCGCCGCGCGCGCTCGTGGTTCGGAGCTGGATGACGGGGCTGATCTTGTAAATATCGTCAGACTGCCACGCCAATCGGTTCTGGATCAATGGAGCCGATATGACGTTGACGGAATAGGGAATGTCGAGAATCGGCTTCTTGCCGAAAGGACCAAAATTGGTCGCGGTCTCGGGCTTGTAACCCGCGGCTTCACTTCCTTCTGTTGGTTTGCTCCTTGCGGCGGCCCTTTGACCCGATCTCTGGCCTCGCGCAGGAGCGCGATCGCTCGGCGCGACGACGGTGATATCAGGGATCGGCGTGACACCTTGCGCATAAGCGGATTGCTCGATCGTGAGCATTGCAAGCGATCCGCATCCCAGCCGAAGGAAATGCGTGATCGCGCTCGTGTTCAAGAGGTGCTGTTTCATCATCCTGTCCCGTCCATCGAATTTGCTGTCGCGCGTGAGGGCCTAATCGCCGAGGCGCAGATTTGAGGCGCAGTTCATCCTTGACGCCCGACCGATGTCGGCGCCGCATCAAGGTCTGAACCGTGTGTGAGAGAGGAAAAGCGCGTCAGGTCTTCATTGTCCGCCTCCGGTCGCCCAGGGCGATTTGATGAGTTTCAACCACGGCGCATTCAATTCGCGATTAAGCGTTTCGGCAAATTTGGCGAAGCCGTCATAGGCCCAGTAGGCGTTGTGCGGCGAATTGCAGAACAAGGTGCGCGGCAGGGTTCTTTGCCCGCGCTTGCGCCACTCATATTCATCGCGCCCATAGGCGAGCACGAGATCGGGCTTCGCTTCGGCGATGTACGACTCTATGGCTCTCTCGCGCGGTTTGTCGGGATCGCAAACGAGACTTGGCTTGCGCCATTTGCCGGTCTTGCCCGTCCATCCGCTTGCATTGCCGATCCTGAAGCCCAGCAAACGATAGGGTTCGAGCTGTTCGTCGGTCATCGGGTAAAAATGCGCGACAAGCTTGCCCTGAAGCCGGGGACGATAGCGCGCGACGATCGCCTCGACCTTCGCCCGATTGGCGGCGATGACCTGCTCGGCGCGCGCTCTCACCTTCCAATCGAAACTGGCGGCGATCGCTCGAAGCGATGCGTCCGTCGCCGACGGCCCCGCGAAGCAGGTCCAGACTAGCGGCAAATTGAACCATTGCCGCAGCAACTGCGCCGCGCCGCCAGGGAAATAGTCTGACGGAACATCGAGCTTCGGTGCGAAGCCGATAACCAGCTTGCATTGGCCGATCCGCGCCATGTCGCTCGTGGAGGAAGCGGTGAGCTCGTGGAAAGGATTCAGGCCGATTTCGCGGAGAAGCTTGCTCAAAACCCAGACGAGCCCTGTCGCCTCGCGCGAAAAAGGCAAGGCCACGTCATAACGCGTCGACCGCAACGGCCGCTCTTTCCTGACCGCGGCTTTCAGCCCGGACGCGGTTTCCACCGCCCAGGCCCGATCGGATCGTATGGATTCGCAAGAGCGCGAAAGAACGGGCTTGCCCAAATCCCTCGACTTCTCCTTGGCGACGCCCTTTGGATTGGCGTCAACGAGCGCGATGGGGTCTTCATTGAGAATCACGGTTCCGCGCGCGAGCGGGAACAGGCTTTCCAATTCGTCGAGCGCCCTGGCGAGGCGCGCATCGCCGCCGTCTTCGAGGTTCGGCGTCCTTAAATCCGTGCAAGCGTGGAGTTCGGTGAAACTCTCGACTCCCTGAACGAGGCCCGGCGCGCTCAGGCGCGAAGCCTGCGTGAACGCTCCGCAGCCGACAGGGCCATGGGCGAGCGCGATCGTATCGAGATTGCTTCCCCAGCCCGAATTGCTCTCATGAAAGAAAGAGCCCAGACAATGGGTGAGCTTGCCGGCATATGGATGCGCGCCGACCGGAAGTTCGGGGATGAGGTCCGCCGAAAAAGTTTTCGGCGGACGCGGAACCAAACCGACGGCTTTCGGCTTTCTACCGCGTGCGTCCTTCTTGTAGACGGGCGCGTCGCTCGGGCTGTTGGTTGCTTCGCGGAGATCGGGTTTGAGGGCGGCCGCATGCGACAAACCCACCTTTCCGGCGGCAGGGCCGGTACGCCAGCGTATGGCGGCGCTTTTCGGCCGCTTCGGCAGTAATGGATTAGGCGAAGTAGTGCGCACGCCCCAGCCCTCAGCGCAGTTCTATATAAGGTAGATATATAGCGTCATGGGCCGCCAAGCTCGTCAATAAGTTTTTATTTGTCGCATTTCGCTGTAGTGATTGTCGTGTTCACGACAGTATAATTGCTGCTTTCCGACAGCAGGGAACGCCTCTAGAAGCGGCATTTGTCGGGAATTTCTGCGTTTATTAGCTGAAGCTGTCGGCACTAATGGGATATTTGCGCCTATGGAAAGTTCATATTGAACAATATCCGGCCTAGTTCGGCATCCGCCACAAAGCGGCCTTGATTTCCGCGCCCATTTTTGCGCCGGGCGGGCTCGATGGCCGCCGTTTGCCATGATTTGTGAGTCGCTCGTTAAGCTGTTGTATTTTAATTAGATTACAATGATCGTCTCTTGTCGGCGGGAACCGACGCGGGCTTGCGCCCCGCTGGCCTCTCTTTCGTGAACCGCAAAGCGTGTCGTGGAGACGTCATCCCTGTCGCAAGTGCGGCACAGAGCTTGCTGCGACTGTCGTAGACAGGACACAACATTAGGCATCAGGAACGGTGATGAACGCGCTATCCGCCGCGCGCATGGATATGTCTATTCTTGGAAACAGCGCGTCGATCCGGGCAATTACGAAGAAAATCGGCTCGATCGCCAGAACACGAGCGGCTGCGATGTTGCTGGGAGAAGCCGGCGTCGAGAAAGACGCCGTCGCCACCGCCATTCACCAATTATCGCCACGACGCAACGCGCCCTTCCTTAAAATGAGCTGCGCCGCGCAGTCGGAATTTTCTCTCGCGTCCGAACTCTTCGGCCATGAGCGCGACGCCTTCCCCGGCGCGATCAGTCCCCGCATGGGTCTCCTTGAATATGCGCAGGGAGGGACGCTCTTTCTTGACGAGATCGGCGAGATCACGCCGGCCATACAGGTGAAGCTCCTGCACGCGCTGCGTGACGGCGAATTCAGGCGCGTCGGCGGGATAAACAAGATGAACGCCGATATCCGCCTGATTTGCGCGACCAGCCGCGATCTACAGCCCGCAGTGGATCCGCGCCTGTTCAACCCGGACCTTTTTTACCGGCTCAGCGTCCTGCCGATCTTCATTCCGCCTTTGCGCGAACGCAAGGAAGACATCCCTCTCCTCGCCAATGAATTTCTTCGACGATTCAATGAAGAGCAAGGCTCGCGCCTCGCGTTTACGCAGACGGCGCTCGATTTCCTGAGCAAATTCCCCTTTCCCGGAAACGTCTCCCAGCTTGAGAATTTCGTGTTTCGCGCCGCGACTTTTGCAACCGGCGACGAGATTGGCGAGGAGGATTTTCATGGCGTCTCGGACAGTCTCTGGGCGACCGCCTTTCCTTCCGCTGCGCCCGGCGCGCCATCACCGTCAGCGAGCATTGAGTTGTGGAGTGGCGCAACGGCGTCGCAATCCTCGACATCCGCCCCGCGCCTCGACGTCGCCGACAGCGCGCCAGAGGAAACGGACGAGCGATCGGACCGCGAGAAATTGATCGACGCCATGGTCGAAGCCGGTTGGGTCCAGGCGAGAGCCGGGCGTCTGCTAGGGTTGACGCCGAGGCAAATTCGCTACGCGCTGCTCAAACACAATATCCCCCTCAGGAAGTTTTGAGCCTTTATTGCGCGCGAGCCTGAGGCGACCCTTTCGATTTCACCAAATCCGCTCCGTGGTATCGATTGCCCGAAAACGATCTGAATGACAGAGTCCATCCGAATGGCGCCATTTTTCTGATGCGACATATGCAAACCCAGCCTTTTATTTCGCTATGGCTTCTAATCTCACGAACGTAGACTTGGAGCCCTTTCATCCAACTTCCGGCGCTCGCATGATGAATGCGTGACACGACGAACAGACATAAGCAGTGAATGCGGGAACGATCGCCACGTATCGTCCAAAGATCACGCGACGCCGTTCGAACTTTCTCTGATACGTTTCGTCGAAGCCCTTGCGATCGCGGACGCGAGGCGCGATCATCTCGCTTCAAGCGCTCCGTTCATCCCACAGGCAACTCCCGAGCGGACGCGGACATTGCAGGCGGGAGCGTCGACCCATGACTCGCGCGGTCATCTACGCAAGATTCTCGACTGAACTCCAGAGCGAGAAATCGACTGAAGACCAAATCGCACTCTGCCGCGCCTACGCCGCACGAATTGGGCTGGACGTCATTGGCTCTTACGAGGACAAGGCGCGCTCGGGAGCTTCCATCTTTGGGCGAGACGGTCTTATGCGCCTCATGGACGCCGCGCGCGATCGCGCGTTCGAGGTCGTTATCGTCGAAGCCCTCGACCGACTCTCCCGCGATATGGAGGACTTGGCCGGCATTCATAAACGGCTGTCCTTTCTCGGTGTCGAGATTCACGCTGTCCATGACGGCACGGCGGACGCCATCCTCGTCGGCCTCAGAGGGCTGGTCGGGCAATTGCAGCGCGAGGATGGCGCGAAGAAGGTCCGACGCGGGATGGCCGGTGTTATCCGCGAAGGTCGGCACGCGGGCGGGAGGGCCTACGGCTATTGCCCGGTGCCTGGCCGTCGGGGAGAGTTGGAGATTGTCGAAGAGGAAGCCGAGATCGTTCGGCGGATCTTCGCCGCTTACGCCGCTGGCCGGCCGCCACGGGAAATTGCCGGCGAACTCAATCGTGACCGTATCGCGCCCCCGCGCGGGACGCGGTGGAACGCGTCGACGATCAACGGCAACGCGCGGCGCGGCAATGGTCTGATTTTCAATGAGCTTTATGCCGGTCGCATAGTCTGGAACAAGGTGCGGATGGTTAAAAACCCGGACACGGGCAAGCGCATTTCCCGCCCGAATCCGCGTGACCAATGGCAGGAGATTGCGGCTCCCCACCTGCGGATCGTTGATGAAGGAACCTGGAAATGCGCCCAAGCGCTGAAAGCGGAGAAAGCGCGGCTTTCGACGAATGTGAAGCGCCGGCCGGCGCATCTGCTGTCCGGCCTCCTGCGCTGCGGTTGTTGCGGGTCCGGGATGTCGGTTCATGACCGGGACAAGACCGGAAAGACGCGCATTCGCTGTTCAGCCGTGAGGGAGAATGGAAGCTGCTCCAACCGGCGGATTCTCTACCTCACTGACGTAGAGGAAGCCGTCCTGAAAGGCATGACCGAGGAGTTGAAGGATACGCGACTGATCGAGACCTATGTCCGCGCCTACAATGAGGAGCGCAAACGTCTCGCCGCAACGGCGATTTCGAGGCGGACGAGGATCGAACGGCGGCGCGACAGGTTGGAGGCGGAGCGTCAAAGAGCGATCGACATGCTCATCAAGGGCGTGCTTCGCGAGGAAGAAGGGCGCGCCAGATTGGATGAATTGAGAGGCCAAGTTCTGGAAGCGGAACGCGAACTATCCCAGGTGGGGGAAACCCCGCAGATCATCGCCCTGCATCCGGCGACGCTGGACAGCTATATCGCGACCGTTGACCGGCTCGCGGCGGTTCTGACGGAACATGCGGCGGCGGAGGACGATCGTGGATCGCTCGTATCCACTTTCCGCGCGCTCGTTCACGGCGTGACCGTTCACCCCAAGGCGCCGAGGGAAGGCTTCCAGGTCGAGGTCAAAGGCAAGCTTGCCGCCCTCATCGGTGGCGCAGCGTTCCCCCAGGCGAAATATAGTGGGGGACGCGTGGTAGCGGAGGAGCGACTCGAACCCCCGCGAGGTGGTCGATGCGTGTGACGCATTTGTAGCGCCATCAATCGCGAAAAATCACATCGGAGCATTGCACTCGACGGTCGGCCCATCCAAGAAGTCGACCGGTCCCGACCTCACTCGTCGCTGTCGGCGGAGTCGACGTTCCATCGGGGATCGAGAACGTTGTCGATTTCAAAATTGATCCCGTCGTCCTGGAAGCGCTCGAGTTCGGGCAGTTCGCGGAGAGACCCAAGCCCGAAAGCCTCTAGAAACCTCCCCGTGGTCACCCAGGCGGGGGGCGCGCCGGGTTCGGGGGCGCGGAGCGCCGCGGCGATGAGGCCATGACGCTTCAACGCGCCCAGCACGTCGCGGTTGATCTCACGGCCAGCGAGGCGGGAGAGTGCGGCGCGGGTCGCCGGCTGCAGATAGGCGATCCCGGCGAGCGCCAGCATTTCGGTTTGCGTCAGCGCCGGCGGCGCCATTGTTCTCGAGGTTGACGAGCGCAAGCTTCAGTATTGACACTGTCCCTTTCCGCCACATCGCGTTAAGGCTGCGGCCGTCTCGCCCCGCCACGCCGAGGAGCCCTGCCCTGTACCCACAAAAAGACAGCTCGCCGCATGACGGCGAGCTGCCGATCGAAATTGCAAATGCCGCTTTGAAACGGCCGCAGAGTATTCCTTTATCAATCGTTAAGGAAAGCTTCGAGAGAAGGCCGCGGCGGTTTCCTTCCGAGAAAGTTTACGGTGGGTCTTCGTTGCGCCTTACATATTTTCCCCAGCCCTCAGTTCCGCTCCAGCATCGACGCGAGCGCTTCGTCGAACGAGGGGCTCCGAGTCGGCAAAGCCGTTTGGGGCGGGCAAAAATTGCTCCGAAAACACCCTGCTCTGGATCGTCAGCGCGGGGTGTTGAGCTTAGCGGGACGGTCGGGCTCCGGCAAAATGATCGTGTGACCAATCGGCAGGCGGCGCGAGGTGAGGCCTGGATTGGCCGCCACGATGCGTCGCCAGAGCCGCGCGTCTCCATAGAAGCGGGCGGAGATCCCGGTGAGCGTGTCGCCCGGCCTGACGACATAGCTACGAACGTCGCGCCCGCTCTCGGGCGAACTGCTTGGGGGGGGATTTGCGCGGTGAGGGTTGGGGCCTTGCGCCGACGCAACCGGCTCTCCCGCCCTTTCCTCGGGCGGCGCAACGGGGCCCGACGTCACAGCTGAATCCCGCTCCGGAGCGCTTCGCGGCGGCGACATCATGAGTTGCATGCCCAGAAACATATAGGCCATCGACGCCGCCATGATGGTCATGCACATGTCGTCGAAAAAGGAATTCGGCAGGAGGGCCGCAGGGGCGGGGCCGGCTGTCGCGGGATGGAGCGCGCTGCGTGCGCCTCGGGCCGCCGCCTTGAGTCCCCAACCAAAGGTCTCAAGCGCAAAGTATAG
The DNA here is from genome assembly GCF_027571405.1 of Methylocystis parvus OBBP. Lineage (GTDB taxonomy): Bacteria > Pseudomonadota > Alphaproteobacteria > Rhizobiales > Beijerinckiaceae > Methylocystis > Methylocystis parva. The sequence continues at coordinate 8,171 of NZ_CP092969.1, read as the reverse complement.
GGCGAAGCCGTAAGAGATCGCCGGCGCCCAATCCGTCATGGGCGCCCACATGTAAATCATGGCGATTTGCTGCGCCAAGGCGAGAACCCAAACGCCCTCCACCGAGTCGCCGCGAAAATGCCGTGTGGCGAGCCACGCGAGGACGCCCGCCGAGGACGCGACATAGAGCGTCACCCAAAGGCTGCGCGGCGCCGCGACGAGGTCAAAAGCCATGGCGGCATACATGTAAAGCATGCCAACCAACATCACGAGGTGAACGCCATGCAGCGCGCGACACTCTGCGCATCCCCGCGCCAAATGAACACAATGGAAAATCAGCACGCCGCACAAAGCAGCGATCCATAGGACGGACGCCTGAACCGAGAGCATGTATTCGCCAAGGGACGCCATGACGATGATCTTTTGTGGGTCGCCGCTGCGTGGGGCCAAGTCGGCCGCCCGCCCGACGCGATCTCTATGTAAGACCTTAGCGGCGGACCATCGCCTTGGAAAGGAAGACCGGATTCGCCCGCCACGACACCGCCGCTCTTGATCTATCACTCTTCGAATGAGCCGCCGTCTTCCCCCTCATTGTCGGCGTCGACCATCGGCCAAAGTCGATCGAGCCTGCTTTCGTTGCTGGGGTCAAACCCCTCGTCCTGCAACCGCTCGAGATCGGGGAGCTCGCGCAGAGAGGCGAGGCCGAACGCCTCCAGAAACCGCCCCGTGGTCACCCAGGCGAGCGGCGCGCCGGGTTCGGGCGCGCGCAGCGCCGCGGCGATGAGGCCGTGGCGTTTAAGGGCGCCGAGCACATCGCGGCTGATCTCACGGCCGGCGTGGCGGGAGAGCGCGGCGCGGGTCGCGGGTTGCAGATAGGCGATTCCGGCGAGCGCCAGCATCTCGGTTCGGGTTAGCGCCGGCGGGCCGGCGTCTTCGATCCTGTCGCCATGCGCGAGTCGGATGGCCGACGCGAAACGCGGCCGCGTGCGCAGTTGATAGCCGCCGGCGACGAAAGCGAGCTCGTAGGGGCGCGCGCGCAACTCGGCCTGCAGATCGGCGATGAGGTCGTCGAGACGCGCGTCATCGCCGACGATCCGCGCAAGCGTTTCACGCGGGACTGGGCTTGTCGCGGCGAAGATCGCCGCTTCGATCCGCAGCATCCATTCGCGCCACCGCGCGGCGACAGGAAGGTCCGCGAGATCGCTGTCGAAGAATGCGTCGGCGTCGTTTCTTTTGGGGCGTCCCATGATTTTCTCGCCTTGGCGCTTTCGAGGTCAGAGCCCGTAGAGCCGAAAATTGGCGCGTCCGGAGAGTTCGCGTACGGTGCCGAGCTCGATCAGGCGATCGAACAGGCGCCGCGCGGCGCGGTCGGAGAGACCCGATTCTTTCGCGGCGCGCGCCGGCGTGACGCAATCATCTTCGAGCAACATGGCGACGACGCGCGCCGCGCCTTTCGCGCGCAGCTTCGGCGCCGCCTGCTGGAGCCTGTCCGCCCGCCGCGCCAGATCTGCGCCGAGCGCGTAGGCATCATGGCAGGCGAGCGCGAGGGCGCGCGCGTTCGCCTCGCCCCACTCGGGATCGCCAGGGCGCGAACGCCGGCCGTTAGGGCCGATGCGCAGCGCCGGATGATGGATCGCCGTCGCGAAAAGCGGAACTGGCGAGGCCCAGCCGAGCTCTTGCGCCAGCGTCGCGTCGGCGAGCCAAAACGCGACGATGTCGGCGTCGACGGGCGCGGAGTTTGTAACGGCCGACATCGCCGCGCGGCTGGCCTCTACCACGGCGAGGAGGGGCGTCCTGGGCTTCGATGCGCGGCGCTGCAACGCCTCGACGAGGCGCACCAACGCGGGTTCGTCGAGGCGCAGCAAAAGCAGCTCCGCAGCGACGGCGAGCGTCGCGCGGTCAAGTCGCACGGGCTGCTCGCCGAAGCGCCGAAACAGCCGGTGCAGACGCCCCGCTGGCGACGGCGGCGCATGGGGCGGCGCGAGATGCTCGGCGTCGCGCAACGCGCTCTCGTCCTCACGCAGCCGGGCGAGACGGGCGCAACTCGCCGCGGCCCGGAGCGCGAGGCGCCGCCGCAAGGCGCCGGCGTAGGCGGGTTCGGCGCCGTCTTCGCCCGCGCGCAAGAGACGGTCGAACAGCGCGAGGCCGGCGCCGGCGTGGAAGGCGGCGTCGCTCCTGCCACCGTCGGCGTCGGGAAGGCGCCCCCAATCTGGAAAAAGGCCTATTTCGCCAGGGTTTTTGGCGCCCGTCGAGAGCGCCGGCTTGCGCGCGCGGCGCGGCCTCCGGGGTGAAACCGGAGGGCTTTCGGGCGCGCGGTCGGGGACCGAATCGAGATCGAACATGACGGAGAGCATGCGGTCGAAACGGCGCTTTGTCACCTAATTTCGAACCAAATCCGCCGGCCTTGTCTTGCTCTAAATATGTCCGATAATGTGCGCTTATCGGACATGATTCGAAGCCCTTGGGTTTCCGGGTTGGAAGCCCTCTTTCGGACCCTTCCAAGCCCGCCGAGGCGTCGGATTTTTCTGTCCGAACTGCGCGAACCCATGGACCGAGCGCCAAAACGAGAACGAAATGGCCGATCCGGAAGACAATGATCGTGGCGGCCAACTGGCGGAACGGCCGTCCCCCCATCTCGCCGCGCTTTCCGAAAAGGCGCGCGACTACGCCCGCGCCGCCCGCGCGGAGAACACCCAGCGCGCGTACGACGCCGACTGGCGGCATTTCGCCTCCTGGCTGCGCCGGCAGGGCCTCGATCCCCTGCCCCCGGATCCGCAGACCGTCGGCCTCTATCTCGCCGCGTGCGCCCAAGGCGCGCCCGGCCGGCCGCCGTTGTCTGTTTCTTCGCTTGAGCGCCGGCTCTCAGGGATCTGCTGGCGCTATCGCCAGCTCGGCAACCCGCTCGACACGGGAGATCCCCATATCGCCACGGTGCTGGCTGGCATCCGCCGCGCCCATGGCCGCCCACCCGCCCAGAAGGAGGCGATCTTTGCCGACGAGCTGCTGGCCATGCTGGCGGTCCTCGACAATGACCTGCGCGGCTTGCGCGACAAGGCGATCCTCGCCATCGGCTTCGCCGGCGGCCTGCGCCGCTCCGAGATTGTCGGTCTCGATTGCGGCCCGGAGCAGACGGACGACGGAACCGGTTGGATCGAGATCGTCGGTGCCGACCAAAACGGCGGCGGCCTGCTTTTGACCCTCAATGGCAAGACCGGCTGGCGCGAGGTCGAGATCGGCCGTGGTTCCTCCCCTCTCACCTGCCCCGTCGCCATGCTCGAGACCTGGCTCAGCCTCGGTCGGATCAATCGTGGACCGGTGTTCCGACCTATCGCCCGCAAGAATGGCGGCGTCTCGCCCGAGCGCCTCTCCGACAAGCATGTCGCCCGCCTCGTCCAGAAAACGGCGCTGGCCGCGGGCCTGCGCGGCGATCTCCCAGAAGGCGAGCGCCGCCGCGCCTTCTCCGGTCACTCTCTGCGCGCCGGTCTCGCCTCCTCGGCGCAGATCGAGGAAGGCCATGTGCAAAGGCACCTCGGCCACGCCTCCCCCGAAATGACCCGCCGCTATCAAAGAAAGCGCGACCGCTTCAGGGTCAACCTCACCAAGGCGGCGGGGCTATGAAACCGCACCTGTCAGACAGGGATTGCAGGCGTCCGCCATCTAGAATTCAGCCGGTGGCTGATTGAGCAGGGCGATCAAGCCAGGCGCCGCTTTGAAGGTCAGAACGCGGCGCGCGACGATCGGCGCGGGCGTCTTCGTCTTTGGGTTGCGGCCGACCCGCGGGCGCTTGCAGCGCACGTTGAACGCGCCAAAGCCGCGCAGTTTGACGGCTTCGCCGCTCACTAGCGTTTCAGCGATCTCCGCCAACACGAGGTCGACAAGATCAGCAGCCTCGCGCCGCGCCAAGCCGGCGCAGGCGTCATAGACAGCCGCCCGCAGGTCGGCGCTTGGCTATGATCTGTTGATTTCATTTCGTCAGTCCCCCTTGCGGCAGGATAGGAGGAAGGCTCCGAAGCGCGCAAACTGAGTAGGGAGATCCGCCAGCGCACTTCGAGCGCGCAGCGGCATCACCTTGCCTTGACCGATGTCCTGCAAGGACTCAGACTCGCACTCGTGCACGCCATCATCCTGCATCGCGTCGACCCGGCCAAGAACATGCACCGGTTCTATCGCCTCGATGTCGCGCCCGATCTTTTCGGGCGTTGGTGTTTAGTGGCGGAATGGGGACGGATCGGCCGGGCGGGCCGGCGGCGCATGGCCGCCTTTGACGACATTTCGCAAGCTGTCGAGGCTCTTGCCCGGCAGCGCCGCTTGAAGGAGCGTCGCGGCTACATCGCCCTATGACAGCTCGCGCGCCCAGGTCAATCATTGCCTCGAATCCGACGTGAAGAGCATCATCCAGCCCGCTTTCGCTCGCGCGCTGCTTTCGTGGCCTTACCGCGCAGCAGCGCCATAAGCACAGGCCCCAGCGAAAACTCCCCTGCCCTCGCTTTCGCGGTCAGAACGCGCAGATAACCGCCCGCGGATTTGATTTCTTCCCCGCGCTGCAGAATTGCGGCGATGACCACCGCGGCGTCGTGCTCACCCAAGACCTCGAGCGCCTGCGACCAGGCGTCGGGCGAAACGCCCAAAGCGGATCGCACTGTCCCCGCCGTCGTGATGAGATCCCGCCAGGAAGAAATCCCACTTGGCGCAAAGTCCAGGATATCTGGGCAGGCGTCGAGGACCATCCCGAGTGGATAGCTTCGCGTCGGTTGCGGTTTGACCTCCGATCTGGAGGGTTCGTTTGCATTGATTTCAGGCTCTGGCGCTGATGGAGCCCCCAAACCTCCGTTGTTCAATCCGGACGCTGCGCCCCTGCCTTCTCGAAGGCTAGGTTCAAGATCAGAAATGTTTGTGGTTTGATTCTGTATGTGCCGCTCAGGCTGAGACTCATTGGCAGTCATATTTTGGCGTTTTACGTGAGTTTCCAGCACACTGTTGATCTGGGTCGCAAGAGCGCCAAGTTCCGTCGCCAAGGCCTCCAGATCTGCCCGCGGCATCTTGCGGGACAGACGCCTGGCGAGCGCTTGGTAGTCGCCGTGACGAGCCTCCCAATCGCCCGGAATGCCCGCTTCCATGGCTGTCTCGATCATCTTGGCGATATCCCGCCGCGCCAGAGTGATTTTTTCGCGCAGCAGCGCCATGGTGCGGTTTTCGGCGCGGATCTCCTCGGCGAGATTCTCGATTTCGGCGGCACGGGCGACAAGTGGGGTGAGATCGAAGCCAAAGGCGTCCGCGATCTCGCCCCCCTGCCCTCGCCGCGCGAAACGTTTGCCATTGGGCGAGTCGCGCCGGATGATCAGCCCGGCCTCGACCAGCATGGCGATATGCCGGCGTAGCGTCGCTGGCGCCATGCCGTGGGCGCGGATCGACAGCTCCTTGTTCGACGGAAAGACGACGATCCCGGAGGCCACCTCAATTTCCGAGGCCCCCGCGTTCTTGTCGGGGAGCGTCAGCGCCGTCTCCTGATGAAAGCTCAGCAGCGCATGCAAAACCGATAGCGCCCGGTCGGTGACGCCAAGCGGTGCTTTTGCCTCCGTCAGCGCCCGAAACAGTCGCCATTTATGGACGACGGTTTCTGACGCGTCTGGGCGAGACGTGAATTCTTTCGTCGCCGCCTGGCTCGCCACCATGGCAAGCGAGAGCGATCGCCGCCCAAAGGGCGTCGTTGCTTGTCTTTGCATGACCTTTTGCCTCGTTCAGGCAAAAGAAATCTGCTCACCGAAATGGCGCCGACTCTTGACAGCAATTCGCGGAAGTGTGATTCTCTAGGTGCTAACTACGAGAAGGGCTTCCGGGGCGATGTTTCGGGGGCCTTTTTCTTTTGTCGGTTTCTCCTGCGTTGGTACTTTTTGACGCCACGCGAAACGCTCGCCGTCATCGACGGGATTTGAACTCCTCGTAAAGCGACTGCAATCGCTCGAGGATGAAATCTCCAAATTCAGGGACAACTCGACGGTCGATCGTCACCGAAATCTTTTCGGCGTTCTGCACAATTTTGGCGAATTTTGTGCCCTCAGCCGTCGTCCAGTTTTCAAACCGAGGCCGTTCAAGGCTCGGTCTCGCCACAGCGTGCGCCCGCCTAAACCGCTGATCGCTTTCGAGGGCGAGGAAGTCCGGTGCCAAAATCAAGGCTGCTACTGATTCTGCGACGAAGGGGTCGGAAAATCGCTCTGCGAGGTCAATCCATCCTCGTCGTCCGATCCCAAGCGCGGGTCCAATCGCGTTGACGACGTCCTCGGGAATTCGAGAAATGACTGAGAGCATGTTCGAAAGATCGCTCTTGTACACGGAAAGCGCGGTCATAATCGTATCGCGCTTGAATCCCCTCTCTTCCAAGCCGCGCGCGAATCTCGCCTTTTCGATGAACGACAAATCTTGTCGCTCATTGTTTTCCTGCCCTTGGGCGATGACGAGTTCGTCGTCGGAAAGAGCCTTGACGACGGCGCGAACGGTTCGCTGAAGCTCTAATGCAGCGCGAAGGCGGCGATGGCCATATGCAACCTGGTACCGCCCGATGTTATTCGGATGAGGGCGGACTAGAATCGGCACCTGTTGCCCATGCTCTCGAATGGCTTCAACTAATCGAGCGTGCGCCTCCTTACTCGTTGGCATACGATCCTTCACAAAAGACGGATCAATCAGAGTTGGATCAAGATCAACGACAGCCTGTCCCTCGGCGAGCTGGCGCTCAATTGCGGACGCGCGCTCGGACTGAGCCTTGAATTCGCTGAGCGATTGCCCTAGCGCGCCGACAGGTGCGGCGGCTGTCTTTATGAGCTCCGGAGCACCGAGAATTGGCCGAGACCTAAGTCTCGCCGCTCTAATTGGGTCAGCGACGGACTTGTCGTCCCCTGTGCGATCTTCGGATTTGACCGTCGCTTCGCTCTCGGCTGCAGAAGCTGAAGCAGGTGTCAAATTGGCGAAAAGAGCTTTTCGGCTCATGCTGCTCTCCCCCAAGCTCGACGGATCAAGCCTTCGATCTCTCCGTTGACCTGGTTCATGGATTCGATGGCGCGATCATAAGTCGATCGTGTAAACTGCTGTCTTTCAACCTCATACAGGGTTTGGTTCGTGATCGATGCGTCTGAAATCGCCGTGCTTTTCAGCATTGGATGAATGAGCACATGCTGCCCAAATATTGACCTCAGGAACGCGACCATTTGGTTTTGAGGGCCGTCGCTAGGTTCGAACCTTGTTACGAGGTAATTCATCCAGTCGTAATTGGTTGTCCCTCCCGCGTCAGCGACGACCTCCAAGAGGTCCCCCGTCATCGTTAGGAATTGCGCCATCGACAACACGTCCAGCATCTGAGGGTGTATTGTGATCAGAACTGCAGTTGCGGCACTCAACGCTGACAGTGTCAAATAACCAAGCTGCGGAGGGCAATCGATGACGACAATGTCGTACAAATTCTGGGCCTCAGCTACTGCTTGTGCGATGCGTCCGAAAAACATTAAATCCCCGGGGTCACGCCGCATTAGCGCTCTCGGCGTCTCGTGCTCAAATTCCATCAACTCGAGATGGGCAGGGATCAAATGCAGGTTGGGAATGTAGGTTCCTCTAACAACTTCGCTGATTGATCGACGATGCTCGTCGTATCGAATCGCGCCGTAAAGTGTCTCGTTCGGTCCTACGTCTAGCTCGGGCTGCGAACCGAAAAGAGCGGACAGGCTAGCCTGCGGATCGAGATCAATCGCAAGGACGCGGTATCCATGCAGAGCCAAGTACTGCGACAAATGCGCGGATGTCGTCGTCTTCCCTGATCCCCCTTTGAAGTTCATCACAGTGATAATCTGCAAATGCTCGCCATTAACCCGATGAGGTAGATAGCGACGATCCCCTCGGGCGCTCTGATCAAGAACGTGGCGGATGTTCTGAATGTCCTCCACCGAGTAAGACCGCCTACCGTTCGTCACCGTCGCGGCGATTCCCCGCCCCTCTGACGCAACCTGCCGCAAATAGCCCTCGTGAATTCCGATCAATTTTGCCGCTTCCGCGGGCGAAAAAAGGCGGATACTTTTTTCCGCGGAAGGAGGAAAATTGTTTCGCTGATGCGCCTGCAACTGCTCCGACAGATTCTGAGCGTGCTGCTGAATTAGCGTCCTCAGTTCTGTCCCTTGCGAAACGGGACTGGCGGGTTTGTGTGCCAT